>NZ_VWWO01000003.1:300000-600000 GCF_011752935.1 Chitinophaga sp. Cy-1792 | reverse complement strand
ACCCTTCTTTTGCAAATGCCGGTGTACTCTATGTAATAGATGGTGTACCTGTAAACGATGCTGCTGACCAGCCCATCAGCGGCGCAAAATATGGTCCGTCTGACGACAAAGGTAAAGGCGGTGTAGACAAATCTCCATTGAACTTCATCAACCCAAATGATATTGCTTCTATAGAATTTCTGAAAGATGCCAGTGCGGCGTCTATTTATGGTGCCCGTGCAGGCGCCGGTGTAGTGCTTATCACTACCAAAAAAGGCAGCAACGGCAAACCTAAACTCGAATATTCAGGCACTTATGGTGGCCAGCAGGTAGACAAGATGTACCCTGTATATGGTGCAGCAGATTACATGGAACAACGTAATCTGTTTAAAGAGGAAATGTGGTACAGAGACAATAAGATTGCGCCATATTATGGTACTGTTGATAAATCTTCTGTAAACCCATATGTACCTATCTATTCGCAGGTCCAGATTGATTCTGCCAGATTATTCAATGAAAAAGCTACCGATGCGATCACCCGTTCGGGATATATGCAACAGCATAATATCTCTATGTCAGGTGGTAACGGCAAAACAACCTATTATGCTTCCGGTAACTACTTTGATCAGAAAGGTGTGATCATCGGTACGGATTACAAGCGTTACAATGGCCGTTTAAGCCTTGATCAGGTGGTATCTGATAAAATCAAGATAGGTGCAAATATTATCGTTTCGAACGCTGCTGCCAACAATACTTTCACGGGTGGACAGAACGAGAATGGCGGTATTGTTACCTCTGCTATTTACTGGGCGCCGGTTCAGCCATTGCAGCTTGCTGATGGCTCTTATCCTGTAAGTCCATACTATCCTAATATCCCTAATCCTTTATCTTATGGCACGGTTACTGACCTGACCACCAACAACCGTGTATTAACCAGCGCCTATGGCGAATGGACAATTATCCCGGGACTGAAAGCCAATGCACGTTTCAGCTATGATAATTCAACTGCAAAACGTTCGTCTTATCTGCCACGCACTTTCTACTATGGTGCACAGGTAAATGGCTCCGCCAGCATTGCAGAATCAGGCGCGAAGTCACAACTGGCAGAATATACCCTGACATATAATAAAGAACTTTCTCCGAAACATAACATCAGCGCTGTAGCTGGCTATAGCTGGCAGAAATCTATCTGGGATGGCTTCAATGCAGCCAACCAGGGCTTCCTGTCTGACGTATCCCAATATTATAATCTGGGATCCGGGCAAGCCATCAAACCACAGGTAGGTTCCAACAAATCAGAAACAGTGTGGGCTTCCTACTTTGCAAGAGCTATTTACACTTTTAAAGGAAACATTACGTTGCAGGCATCTATCCGTCGTGATGGATCTTCTGTATTTGCAGATAATAAGAAATGGGGTTATTTCCCTGGTGTATCCGCGGGCTGGGTATTGTCTGACGAACCATTCCTGCGTAGTGTTGCACCAATTTCCTTCCTGAAAGTACGTGCCGGTTATGGTGAAACAGGTAACAGTAGTTTCGGTGCTGCCGCTACCAGGTTATATGGAACTGCCCTGAGTCCGTACTTTGGTATGGGCAATGTTAATTCCGGCCTGGTATTGACAAGAGATGCCAACCCTAATCTGACCTGGGAAACTGCCGGTGAATTAAACGGTGGTATTGACTTCGGATTTCTTAATAACAGGATCAGCGGTTCATTTGATTACTATAGTAAAACTATCCGCAACCTCATTACTTTCATTCAATATCCGACAGGATTCATCATCAACGGCGTGTATGGCAATGCCGGTAAAACACGCTCTACAGGTTATGAGATCGCACTTAATACAAAAAACATTATTGCACATACCAATGGTGGCTTTACCTGGTCTACCCAGTTAAACTTTGCACACTACCTCAACTACTGGGTACAGCGTTCAGCAGCGGCACTCAGTGTATTGCAGCCATATGAAATACCAACGGGAAAAGGAGCTTTGTTCAATCCTATTTTCGGGTATGAAACAGTAGGTATTTATAAGGGAGATAAAAATGCGCCTGCACAAATGCCTGGCATGCTGCCTGGTGGCCTCATCATCAAAGATATTCATGGCTACGACGGTAATGGTAGTCTTACCGGCCCTGATGGCAAGATCACGGCTGCCGACAGAACCTATCTGGCAAACGGCGATCCTAAATACAACTTTGGTATCGGCAACACTTTCTCTTTCAAAAACTTTGACCTGAATATCTTTATGTCGGGCCTGGTACAGAAGAAATGGAGTCCATATCAGAGCGGCAGAATCACAGAAGGTTCTACCGGCGCATTTGGTTTCAACGCCATGCCAATATCTTCAGAACGCTGGTCATTTAAAAACCCTAATGGCGACTTCCCTACTTCGCTGACAGATGGAACTTATTCGCAGTTCCAGAATGAAGGTAGCTACTGGCTGGTAAATGCTTCTTTCCTGCGTTGCCGCAATATTACCCTGGGATATTCGCTGCCATCAAAAGTATTGGACAAACAGCATTTCTTCTCATCTGTCCGCCTGTCATTTGACGTACAGAATCCATTCACCATTACCAAATACCCTGGCCTTGATCCGGAGCTGGATCCTAGTAACCTGTATCCGCTCGTGAAAAGCTACCTGTTTGGCATCAATGTTTCCTTCTAAACAATTAACCTGAGAAAAAATGAAAAACATATATAGTAAACTGGTTCTGCTGGGAGGGATGCTTACCTTCAGCGCATGTGAAAAAGATCTGCAATATAAAAGCTATGGCGACCTTTCATCAGTGGTATCCACTGCCGATGGTGCAGTAGCCGCTGTAAATGCCGCATATACCGGACTGGCAGGCGGATCCGACTGGCAGGGTGGCTGGGATGCCGGCACTTATGGCTGGCGTACACAAGCCATGATGACAACAGACGAAGGCGTATGCGCATGGGGAGGCGACTGGATTCCTTTACGCAATCTCAATTACACACCAGACTTCAGCTGGGTAACACATAACTATACCGCCTACACGCCATATATTTCCCGCATTGCCATTGTATTGAATGACATCAGCAATATGTCAGCTATCGATGCAGACCTGAAAAAAAGGTACATAGCGGAGCTGAAAGCATTACGAGCACACTATGCAGAAATGCTGTACTTCAACTATGGCCCTTTTACCATTATCACAGATGCTAAAATAGCCGCCAATCCGAATGCACCCTATGTTGCCCGCCCTACTTCAGATATTGTGGTAGCACAAATAGAGAAGGATTTCACGGAAGCGGCTGCGGATTTACCTAAAAAATTCACCGGTCAGGATTACGGTAGGTTCTCACAGGCGGCTGCACTTACCGGCCTGATGAAGCTCTACATGCACGAAAAAAACTGGAGCAAGGCAGTTACTACCGGCCAGAGTATCAAACAGCTGGGATATTCCCTGCTGCCTAACTATGAAGACAACTTCAATACTGCCAGCAAAGGCGGAAATTCTTCAGAAATGATACTTGCAGTGGTATGTTCTTCTTCCGGTGGTGACCAGTACTCCAACATGTGGCTGGCACATGCTCTTCCTTCAGATTATAAGGATTCTACCGGCATTCCATTGACAGCCTGGGGTGGTTACAAAATGCCATGGACCAGCTACGATAAATTCGATAAACAGGATAAACGCCTGAAAGTATTACTGGAATCATACCCTACAGGGAAAACAGCTGATGGCAAGGTTATTTATAAGAATGCCCGCCTTGCAGGTGATCTGGGTGCAGTTCCGGTTAAATTTGCACCGGATCCATCCAAGGCCAATTCTCAGAACATGGGTATTGATTTCCCGATCTACCGCTATTCAGATGTACTGCTGATGCTCGCAGAAAGCATCAACGAAGCCGCTGGTGCCCCTGACCAGGAGGCCTATGACGCTGTTAACGCTGTTCGCAACAGAGCAGGGCTGGGTAATCTGCCGGCAGGATTATCCAAGGCAGCATTCCTCGCTAAAATTCAGGACGAGCGTTTATTTGAACTGTTCGGCGAAGGCTGGAGAAAAGATGACCTCATCCGCTGGGGCCTTTACACCAAACGTGCACAGAATGATGGTTCCAGCACCGCTGAAGCCTATAAAGTGTTGTTACCTTTGCCAAGAACAGTTATTACACAAAGCAACGGTATAATCAAACAAAACGAAGGATATAACTAGTGATGAAGCAAGTATTATTATATGCATTGATGTTAACTGCAGTTGAGATGCAGGCGCAGGATTTACCTGCGCCTGTCCGGCTGGAACTGAAAGGTACACGTAGCTGGATAAAAGTCAGCTGGAATAACCAGGCAGGTAAAACTGGGTATAACGTGTACTGGTCTACTTCCCGTCAGAAACCTGCAGTACCTGCTGCTACCTTGCCGGCAAACAGCAGCCAGTATTATATTCAGGACGTAACACCTGGCGCCCGGTACAATGTATGGGTAGAAGCAGTGAATGGCAGTCAGCATAGCAAGGCAGCCACCGGCAATGTAGCTGCAGCCAGTCAATGGACGATCGAACCAAATGCAGATAAGCAATTGGATATTGCCAGCTCAGCTGCTGTACCTGAAGGCATGAAAGTCTTCTGGCACGATGAATTCAACGACCTGTTGCTCGACAGGAACAAATGGCATACCCAGTATTATTCCAACATCGATTTCCTGAAAAAGGAAAACCTGACGGAAATGCGCAACGACACACTTCCCGAAGCAGCCTATACACTGAATGGCAATACTATTACCATCTTCACAAATGATTCTCTTCCTGCCAAAGCGTGGTATCCCAATGGCAGGAAAATTTCATCTATCCAAACCTACGACTGGGGAAAAAATGAGAACCTGTTGGACAACAGCCGCGGTGGCTACTTTGAAGTACGCGTAAAACGTAGTTTTACCGGGAAGCCGCAGGGGCTGAATACCGCCTACTGGTTCGATTCTCCCGGACCAGATCTGAAATACTACCTGCAGGAAGGGACCACGCTGGAAGGAACCACCGGTGTACGTCCTAAAGGCCAGGTATTTGAGATCGATGTGTTCGAAAACCTCGATGCACAGTTTGTACTCCACGGTCATGTAGATAACCACGGCGAATTTGTACACAACCTGGCAACCCATATTGCAGAAGGTATTGAACATAAAGACAAATGGGTAACCCATGGCATCCTGTGGACGCCGACCAGTATCAAACACTACATCAATGGCAAGCTGATAAAGGAGTATACAGATAAACACCAGATATATTCTCCCAATCACTTTATGAATGTTTTCCTCGGCAGCTATGGCGGCGGAGGCTCCGTGAGTATGGAGGTAGATTATATCCGTGGTTATCAGTGGCCGCTGGAAGATGGGAACGAACTCCCTAATCCCGGATTTGAAGCCAACAATAACCTGTTGCCATGGGAAGGCAACGGCACGCTGGCTACCACTACCAGGCACAGTGGTGGGCACGCCCTCCTGCTGCAGCCTGGCCAGGAAATAGCACAATATGTATATCTCAACAATGACCAGCCTTATAAACTGGAATACTGGCAGCAGGGCAACAGTCAGTTACTGGCCACTGTTGAAAACATGAAACTTGTAACTGGTGATTTACAGCAGGCAGCAACCAATACCACTTCCGGTAAAGGAGCCTTCAGTAAGGAACAGCTGCTGTTCAGATCAGGAAAAGAGTTTGGTAATAATATGAAAACGGTAAAAATCACCTTCCGCAATACAGGAAATAGTCCGGTGGTGATAGATGATATTACTATTAGGAAAAAATAGTAGCATTTGTATTTGCAAAACGAGCCGATCTCTACTGTCTAGAGATCGGCTCATTTTTTTGTCTCTGCAAAGTAGAGACGCAGTGGGCTATTGCCCGGAAAACGATTTGGGATTTATTTCTTTAACCAGGCTTTGTACTTGTCGGTAATCCAGTACAGGAGGTTATTATTTTCCAGCTGGCGCATGGTTTCATAAGAAGGGTAATTGTCTCTCATGAAATGTTGCAGTGAATCTCCGGTTAAACCTGTTACCCTGCTCACCAATGCTGGTGTAAACCGGCTATCGATATATTTATCTTCCTCCATCTTCTCGTAATTCTCCTTAAACTGGCGTTTTTGACGCTCTTTCTTGGAAAAACGGGTAATCGGGCTGAATACTATTCCGGCTCCCTGGGGGGTGTTACCACCGGCCAGCGGCTTATTTGGATTATCTAGGATGTAGCCGTACTGTTCGCGCCGTGCGATAGAGTCCAACTGATAAGGGGAAAATTTTGAAGAGATATCCACTCCTTTCAGGAATTTGCTGGTAACCGTCATGCGGATATTAATCACCTGTGTGCCGGAAGCCTGGGTTACCGCCACGGTATCTGACACATAGCCAACGAAAGTCACCGATAACAAATCTCCTTTGGAAGCGTTGATTTTATAAAAACCTCCCTGATCTGTAATAGAGTGTTTCCCGGTGGTAAGGTTTGTAACGGTGGCATATGGCAGCACCAGTCTGTTGGTGTCGGATACGGTACCGGTTACTGTAACCTGCGCCTGTGCAAACTGGGGGATTATCCAGGCCAGTACCATACACAGCGCGAAAATGCGGGCAATTTGCTTCATATCTTATCTGATAAAATTAAAATCCTGACGAACACTCCTACAACTTAAACATTTCAAACGCGCTATATGTTCAGGTAAAACACCGGTACAAAATAAACAAAGCGTAATTAGTCTTCCACTGTTCGCCCTGTTAAAAAAAACAAAAATCCTTCCACGTTTATGCGGAAGGATCTCTTATATGTTGAAAATCTTTGTCTTTCCCAGACAAAGGTGCATTATTTCCTACTTATTAATCTACTTTAATACGGGTACTGAATACTTTCTCCTCACCAGCGTCCAGCTTCACGAGGCCAAGGCCGTTATTGAAGGCATCCGGGGCACCGCTGAGGTTTTCGATGGCGATACTGCGGCGGTGTGGTGGGATATAAACCTGTAAAATCGGGTAATTCTCTCCCGGAAAGAAGCTGATACGGATATCTTTTACCGGATCAAATAGTGTTGCTAACGGCTGCGGGCGCACGAAATCAAGGACAAAGGAGTTATCCAGTTCAATACCGGCCAGTTTTTTACCTTTTGCAAACTCCGTATAAGGCAGTACGTTGCCGGTAGGGATGAGGGTCGCATCAAATTCCACTATTTCTTTGGAGGCGAATGTCAGTTCCAGTTCATCTACCGAGGTACCGGTAGTAAAATAAGGATGCCAGCCGTCCATCAGTGGCATGGTAGCGGTTCCCTGGTTGGTGATGGTGGTGGCCACCTCCAGCTCGTTGCCTGGCAGCAGGGTATATGCCGCCTTGCAATGATACGGGAATGGATATCCGGCATCTTCCTGCTGGTAGGTATATTCCAGGGTAAGCACGGCGCTGCTGTCGTCTGCTGCGGTGGCAGTTACCTTGAAAGGGGCATTATACAACAAACCGTGGATCGCCCTGCCAGGCGCCACGGTTTGTTGAAGCGTATAATCGTTACCGTTGAAGGTATACTTTGCATCTTTTATACGACAGGCGTATGGACTTAGTTTCACATTTTTGAAGCTGTTGGTAAGATCGAGTTGCATATCTGCCAGATCTTTATAGCTATCGATAAGATTAAGTTCGTTGTTGCCTTTCTTAACCTTAAAGCTGTGCAGCAAGGCCCCGTGTGCGGGTATTACTGTCACTGTGGTGCCGGTCAGACTGTCGGTTAATGCGACAAGGTCGAACCCAGCTTCATTAAATGAATGAATGCTAAATCTCATTGTTCCTGTTTTGTTGAATTATCCTGTAAAATAAGAAAATTATATACTGTAGTTTATAATATTCTCCAGCCATTCCTGTTTACCGCTGATTAATTTAGGTTCAGGGTTGGCAGCTGCGAAGTTACGCAGGTCTTCCAGGGTGAGTTTACCACTTTCGAATTCCTGACCTTTACCGCTGTCGAAGCTGGCGTAACGATCTTTACGGAATTGTTTGTATGGTGATTGTGCGAGCACTTTTTCGGCGATGATAGCTGCTCTTGCGAAAGTATCGATACCGCCGATATGCGCGTGGAAGATATCTTCCAGGTCGGTAGAGTTACGACGTGTTTTCGCGTCGAAGTTAACGCCACCACCAGCGAATCCGCCTGCTTCCAGGATGATCAGCATGCTTTCGATCAGCTCATTGAGGCTGTTCGGGAATTGGTCGGTATCCCAACCATTCTGTGCATCACCGCGGTTAGCATCGATGCTACCCAGCATACCAGCATCCGCAGCTACCTGCAGTTCGTGCTGGAAGGTATGACCAGCCAGGGTTGCGTGGTTTACTTCGATATTCAGTTTAAAATCTTTATCCAGACCGAAATGACGCAGGAAGCCGATTACAGTAGCGCTATCATAGTCGTACTGGTGTTTCGTAGGCTCGCAAGGTTTAGGTTCGATAAAGAAGGTTCCTTTGAATCCTTGTTTACGTGCGTAATCGCGTGCCATACCGAGGAAGCGTGCCAGGTGTTCCTGTTCGCGTTTCATATCGGTATTGAGCAGGGTCATATAACCTTCACGACCACCCCAGAACACATAGTTTTCACCACCCAATGCAATAGTAGCGTCGATGGAGTTTTTCACCTGTGCACCGGCGTATGCTAATACGGAGAAGTCAGGGTTGGTAGAAGCACCGTTCATGTAACGCGGGTTACTGAACACATTGGCAGTACCCCATAGGAGTTTCACGCCGCTGGCAGCCTGTTTTTCTTTTGCATAGCCAACGATCGCCTGCATACGCGCTTCATATTCCGCTACGTTTTTACCTTCATCTACCAGGTCCACATCGTGGAAGCAGTAGTAAGGCAGGCCCATTTTGGTGATGAACTCGAAAGCAGCATCCATTTTGTCTTTTGCGCTTTGTACAGCATCGGTTGCAGTCAGCCATGGGAATTCTTTGGTACCAGGACCGAAAGGATCTCCACCAGTGCCGCAGAAGGTATGCCAGTATGATACAGCAAAACGAAAGAGTTCTTTCATGGATTTGCCTGCGATCATTCTGTTTTCGTCGTACCAGCGGTAAGCCAGTGGATTATCTGTTTGAGGTCCTTCGTATTTAATCTTCCCAATTCCTTTAAAATACTCGTGGTTTCCTAAAGTAATACTCATAACTGTATGTGGATTTAAAATGTTAAGATATATCGGCCAGTTCTCCGAGAGACAGGCGTTGTTTAAGACTATATAGCCAGTGGCCATAGGCATTGCGGTATTGTTCCTGCAGTGCGGCCGCTGGTTCAATCACAGACAGGCATTCCATACCATGGAAGGCAGCATTGAGGGTATAATACCCTGCTCCTACTGCGGCTCCTCTGGCGGCACCCTGTGCGCCATCTGTATTATATAATTCAATGACTACATTGGCAGTATTGGCGAAAGCCTCCCTGAATAAAGGACTCAGGAACATATTTGCTTTTCCTGCGCGTACCCGGTGGATGGCAGGGCCCATTTCGGCCATAATATCCATGCCGTAGTTCAGACCAAATACGATTCCTTCCTGAACGGCGCGCAGCATATGTTCACGGCTGTGGAGGTTGAAGTCGAGCTGATTAACGGTAGCGCCCACACGCATATTACCGAGGATGCGTTCTGCTCCGTTTCCGAAAGGAAATACCTGCAAGCCTGCGGAGCCGATAGGCGCCGTGGCGGCCAGGTCGTTCATTTCCGGGTAGGTAAGGTCGCCGGTAACGGATTTCAGCCAGCTGTTGGCAATACCGGTACCATTGAGGCACATTAGTACGCCATTGCGGATGGTCTGTTTATCTGTGTCATTGTTAACGTGTACGAAGGTATTCACCCTGCTTTGCGCATCATAGGAATGCTGATCGCTGACAGCATATACCACGCCGGAAGTTCCTGCGGTGGTTGCAGCTTCACCAGGTTGCAGCACGTTGAGTGAAAAGGCGTTGTTGGGCTGGTCGCCGGCCCTGTAGGTTACCGGTGTACCAGCAGCAAGGCCCAATACTTCCGCCGCGGCGGCGGTAACAAAGCCCTGGTCGCCGAAAGTAGGCACTATAGCGGATAACAGTGCCGGACTGATATTATAGTATTCCAGCAGTGCTGTTGCCGGTGTCTGTTCCGTAAAGTCCCAGAAGGTACCTTCAGAAAGGCCGGAGATAGTGGTGCAGGCCTGACCTGTCAGTTTCATTCCGATGAAATCCCCTGGCAGCATCACTTTATGGATACGCTCATACACATGTGGCTCATGTTCCTGTACCCAGCGGAGTTTTGAAGCGGTAAAGTTGCCTGGTGAATTGAGGAGGTGTGACAGACAGTATTTTTCACCAAGGATGTTAAGTGCGGTGCGACCGGTTTCAACAGCGCGGCTGTCGCACCAGATGATCGCAGGGCGTAATACTTCCTGGTTTTTATCTACACAAACCAATCCGTGCATCTGATAAGCGATGCCTATACCTTTTACGGAAGCCGGATCGAAGGCGTACTGCTGTTTCAGCAGTTTAGTAGCATTGATAATTTCATTCCACCAGGTTTCAGGGTCCTGCTCTGCCCATCCGGCGTGTAGCACCTGCATCGCCATTTCTTTTGAAGGACTGATGGCGCTGGCCATTACCTTACCGGTATCGGCATTCAGTAATGCAGCCTTGATGGAAGAAGATCCGATATCGTAGCCTATAAAATACATATACTATTAATTTCAAGTTGGCAATAGAACTCCATAGGTCGCACCGAAGTGCGACCTGTATGGATGATAAAATATACTCAGTTATACTACTACCAGAAAATTGTGTAGAGCGCCATCAGGATACCCAAAATCAGGATAGCACCGACAGTGAAGCCCATTGATGGTTTAAACATACCGGCATCGATAGCGAGGCCTTTAGGGTTGTTTGCACTTTTAGGATTAGCCAGGGTGATAATCACCATACCAATCACGCAAATTACAAACACGATACCCATACGATCCATAAATGGAATCTCGTAAACGCCTGAATCCGGGTTTAATACTGAATAGCCTATTGAGTGCAGGCATTCCAGGTTGGCGAATCCAGGTAAGAATTTGAAGAAGAAAGATAACAATAAACCACCAATCATCGCAAATAATGCTGCGCTGGAAGTGGTACGTTTCCAGAAAAATCCAAGTGCGAACATCGCAAATACACCAGGAGAAACGAAACCGGTGTATTCCTGAATGAACTGGAAGCCGCCTTTTTTGTCGATACCGAGGAAGTTAGAGATAACAATCGCGATAATCATGGTAATGATTACAGCGGTACGACCTATACTAACGATTTTCTTCTCATCTGCTTCTTTATTATAGATCTTCTTATAAATATCTAAAGTAAAGATGGTAGAAATACTGTTGGCTTTACCTGCCAGAGACGCTACCACAGCTGCGGTCAACGCTGCAAACGACAATCCTTTCAGACCTACCGGAAGCAGGTTTAACAGTACAGGATAAGCGTTATCAGGGTTCAGGGAACCATCTTTCATCATTTCTGTCTGGAACAGGCCTTCTTTGTAGAGTACAAAAGCAGCAATACCAGGCAGTACCACGATGATAGGCATCAGGAGTTTCAGGAAACCGGCGAACAGCAGACCGTTGCGCGCAGTTTTCAGATCAGCACCCAGTGCACGCTGTGTGATATACTGGTTACAACCCCAATAGTTCAGGTTTACGATCCACATACCGCCGATTAATACGCTCAGACCTGGCAGGTCGAGGTATTTCTTAGGATCATCTTTGGAGATAATCATATGGAAGTGGTCGCTGGCGTGTTCTGTCATCAGTTTGAAACCGTTCAGTACACCAGTAGTACCAAATTGGTTAGAAACCAGCTGTAAAGCCAGGTAGGTAGTAGCCAGACCTCCCAGGATCAGGAAGAATACCTGGATAACGTCCGTATAACCGATCACCTTCATACCTCCCAGCGTGATGATGATGGCAAAGATGGCCAGGAACACCATACATACGTAGAAGTTAATACCAGAGATAGTAGTGATAGCCAACGCACCCAGATAGAGGATTGAAGTCAGGTTTACGACTACATACAAGAGCAGCCAGAATACCGCCATGATGGTGGCTACTTTCTGGTTATACCTGCGTTCCAGGAACTGGGGCATGGTATAAATCTTGTTTTTCAGGTAGATGGGCAGGAAGAAAATAGCTACGACCAGCAGCGTTGCAGCAGCCATCCACTCGTAGGTAGAGATTGCCAACCCGATGTTGAAGCCATTACCGGACATACCAATAAACTGTTCCGCAGAGATGTTGGAAGCGATCAGTGAAGCACCAATGGCCCACCAGGTGAGGGAACCTTCAGCAAGGAAAAAGTCTTTCGAATCGGTTGTCGCCTTCTTTTTCTTTTTGTAGATGTAGTACCCGTATCCGGCCACAATAATGAAATAGACCAGGAATACCAGGTAGTCAAATAGGTGAAGTGAATGATGCATAGCGTTCAAACGTGGTTGTTAATAAAAATAGCGGAACAATTTAGCGAAAATAAAGCGTAATAATGACGCTTACGACGAACTAAAACTAAAAACCGCAGTCTTTCACTGCGGTTTTTTTTAAGAACGGGATCAAAACTATAAATTTTGACCAGATATCAAAATGGTTTAACAAAAAATGCAACATTTGATACCCATATCGTTTACTGAATGATACCTTTCAGTGCAACTGTCTGTCCTTTCGCGGGTTGCAGCGTAATAGATTTACCATTATACGTTACCGTTACCGGCTCTCCGGTGGCAGAAGTAAGCGTGGCACTGGTCAGTTTATGCCCTTTCCAGCTCATATCCAGGTGGAAGCCGCCGCGGGTTTTTATCCCGGACAAACGACCTTCTGACCATGCCGCAGGCAATGCCGGCAGCAGCTCAATATGACCGTCGCGGGTGCTTTGCACCAGTGCTTCGGTTATACCGGCCGCACTTCCGAAGTTACCATCGATCTGGAAGGGCGGATGATCATCGAACAGGTTAGTATAGATAGATTTCTTAAACAGTGCCTGTACGTTTTCATAAACCTTCTCTCCATCTTTCAGGCGAGCATAAAAATTGATGATCCAGGCGCGTGACCAGCCGGTATGTCCGCCGCCGTGTGCCAGGCGGTACTCCAGGGTTTTACGGGCACCTTCCAGCAATGCCGGGGTGCTATCGTTGATCTGGCTACCCGGATAGAGCGCAAACAGGTGAGAGACGTGTCTGTGTCCGGGTTCTGTTTCTTCATACTCTTTTACCCATTCCAGGATACGGCCATCTTTGCCGAGGCGGGTGGGTGGCAGCTGTGCCATCACCTGCCGGAGGCTGTCTGCAAAGGCAGCGTCTTTGTGCAGGATACCTGCAGCCGCGATATAACGGGTCAGGAACTCGCGGATGATCTGGTTATCCATGGTAGGGCCATATGTCAGCGATTCCGGCTTTCCTGTCACCGGGTCCTTATAGGAATTCTCCGGAGAATAGGCGGGAGCGGTGACAAGGTAACCTTCCGGACTACGTACCAGGAAGTCTTTGATAAAGAGTGCATGTTCATACATAGCCGGGTAAGCTGTATCTGCCAGGAATTTAATGTTACGGTTGTAGTCATAGTGGTCCCAGAAATGTAGCAGCATCCAGGTGGTACCCATCGGGAAGGTGCCGTAGAACATTTCATTCTGGAGGCCGGTTTTCCCGAAGGCATCCGTTGCGTGGTGCATTACCCAACCGCGTGCGCCGTACATTTTTTTAGCGGTGATGCGGCCCTGTTCGCGGATATGATCGATGAAGCTGATCATCGGCAGCACCGTTTCCGGGAGGTCGCCGGTTTCAGCCTGCCAGTAGTTCATCTGGAGGTTGATGTTGGTATGAAAATCGGCCTGCCATGGTGCGTTGATATGATCGTTCCAGATGCCCTGCAGATTGGCAGGTAATACGCCAGGTGCGCGGGAGCTGCCTATCAGCAGGTAGCGGCTATACTGAAATAAGAGTGTGGTCAGGTGCGGATCGTAGGCGCCTGCCTTGACTTTTTCCAGTCTTTCATCTGTTGGAATATCAGCTGATTTATCCGCCAGCTGGAAGTTCACTCTGTTCATGAGCGTGGAGTGATCTTTTATTTCGGCGGCTTTCAGTTGTCCGAAGCTGTTTTTATTGTATTTGCCGATGGCGGTGCTGAGATTTTTTACCGGATCAACAGCGTCGTTGATGGAGAGGTTGGCGAAATCGTAGTTGGTAGCACCATCTATATAAAAGGTGATGGAGCTGGCTTTGCTCACGATAAGGCTATCCGCGGAGGATTTCAGCTGGCCGCCGTCATTGAATACTGAAATGGCACCGGCGAACTTCATATGTTTTCCTTCCGGGCCAAGATTCGGATTTTTATCGTCTATCTGTCCGGAGAGTAATAATTTGTTTTGTTGCCAGATACTCACGGAGCAGTCTTTACAGCCGTTATTTTTTCTATCATCGGGTCTGTCGAGATAGAAAGTGGCGTTGAGTGCTGCCGGTTTGCTGGCGGTGATTTTCACTGCGATGGTATTGCCGGGAGCGGAGGAAAACACTTCCTGTCTGAAAGTAACACCATCTATGGTAGTGGTGCTGGATACGACACCAGTGGTGAGATCCAGTTCGCGGCGGTAATTGGTGAAGGGTTTATTTCCCAGCAGGATATGAACGTTCATCAAAGTCTGATAGGAACGGAAAGCCTGTAGCAGCTGGGAAGAATTTTCGGCATTTACCGCGATCATGTTAGGCCTGGCGAGTGCGGAGGCTTCAGCGCTTTTTCCCTGGAAGAGGAGTTGTCTGACGCTGTCGAGGGTACGAAGACTGTTGGGGTTGGCGTCGTTGTATTTGACACCTGCCCAGAGGCTTTCTTCATTCACCTGGATTATTTCGTGCTGAGGGTCGCTGTAGACCATGGCGCCTAGTCGGCCGTTGCCGACAGGCAGTGCTTCCATCCATTTGGTGGCTGGTTGCCTGTACCAGAGTTTTAATGCTGGTTGCTGGGCATACGTGGAATGTGTTGCCACGAGCAGGGCAACCAATAATATCTTTTTCATTCTGGGCTAAATAAAGGCTTATTGCCAGCCAAAATAGAAAAAAACAGAAGTGATGTCAATGGGAAAGTGAATTGATTACAATAAAGTGATACAATTACGTCATTTTTTGGAAAAAATCTTTATAAAAAGATGATTATCAATATAATAAATTTTGCTAAATCGATATACCAAAATAAGGGTAAAATGTACTGATATTCAGTTAAAATTATCTAGCGGTAAAGACCACCTACCCTTTCACCATATCCGCCAATTGCTCACCTACCTTAGAACCAATAGCCACGCCCATTCCCCCCATTCTTACACCGAGTACAATATTTTCGCTGTAATGCTTGATCACCGGTTGTTTGGTTTTCCCGAAAGCCATGATACCAGTCCAGCGGTCTTCAATAGTGAACGGCTGATCCGGGAGGATAACCGTGCGTAGCAAGGCTTCCAGCTCATGCTGAATGCGGTCGTTATATTCAAATGCAGTGGTCGTTTCGCCTTTAAAGTCCAGCTGACGGCCGCCTCCAAACAGTACACGTCCATCAATCTCTCTGAAATAATAATATCCTTCGTGAAAATGGTAAATTCCCTTGAAGCGCAAACCAGGCACCGGAGCGGTTATCAGCACCTGTCCACGGCCAGGTGTAAGATCATCCATACCCAGCAGCGACTGCGTGAATGCATTGGTACAAATGATCAGCTTTCGTGCTGTAAATACGAGTTCTTCTTTCAGGGTGTGATGCGGCACAATAACGTTGACGCTACTACGAAAATCTTCCACGCGGGAAACAGTGGCTCCTGTTTTTATTTCTACACCCAGCTTCAGCGCGAGGTGAATCAACGCACGCATCATTTTGCCGGTATCCAGTTCTCCTTCGTAGGTATTGCTGACAACGGCTTTCACCGCTGTGCGATTAAACCCGAAATCGGCTAATTTATCAGTAGCAACTGTGAAAGCCTTCTGCGGAAAAAAACTTTCCAGTATGGTATTGACATCCTCCATTTTGTGCAACGCCCATTCTTCGTGGGAGGATATCAGTTCATAGCTGCCGTTTTCGCGGTAGCCAATGGCTGCATCACCGAGGCGCTGCCGCAACAGCTGCAGCCCTTCATAGCGCATCTTCACCAAATCCACCACCGCATTGGTATCCATAGTTTGAAGGTCTGCAAGTATTTCCGTGAGACTGCCAACACAAGCAAACCCGGCATTTTTAGTGCTGGCACCGGTAGGCAGTATTTCTCTTTCCAGTACCAGCACACGGCTGTTTTCCGTCTTCTCTTTCAGTGCAATAGCTGCAGATAAGCCGACGATACCGCTGCCTACTATGATGTAATCATATTGCAATAAACTTTGCTTCTCCCAATAACTTAACATCCTTTCCAGTTTAGCGCTTGATTAAACATTACTTACTGAACCCCCGTCTACCCTGAATACGGCGCCAGTGATAAAAGAAGCCTGTCCGGAGGCCAGAAATGCCACAATTCCGGCGCATTCTTCCATGGTTCCCGGGCGGCCCAGCACCTGGTATGGGCGATTTTCCTTTAAGAAATTACGGGCAGCCTCCTCAACAGAAATATGTTTTTCTGCGGCAATACCTTCCAGCATATTATCCAGCAGTGGTGTGCCAATAAACGCAGGCGATACGGTATTTACCAGGATATTATGCTTACCATAGGCCATGGACAATGTTTTGGAATAATTGTTCAGCGCGGCTTTGGTAGCATTATAGTGCGCCATCATCGGATCAGGCTGTACGGCATTTTCGGAGGAGATATTGATAATACGGCCACTACCCTCTTTCAGCATGGCTGGTATAACCAGGTTGGTCAGGGCAATGACACCAAAAAGGTTCACTTCAAAAATATAGCGCCATTGTCCGAGGGAGATATCAGCCACCGGCGCAAAGGTATCGATGGTACCGGCATTATTGACAAGGATATCGATTCTTCCATAGCGATGCAAGGTGCCACCTACCAGTTGCTCCAGGTGTTCCTGCTTCGTCATGTCCGCTACGATGGCGGTAACATCATAACCACTGAGTCGCATGGTTGCGGCTGCATCTTCAACTTCATCTTCATTGCGTGCCGTGATAATTACTTTCGCACCTTCTTTGGCTAATGCTGCTGCAATGGCGTTGCCTATACCTTTGCTGGCGCCGGTAACGATGGCTACTTTGTCTTTTAACTGGAGGTCCATAAAGTGATGTTTTGAGATGATATCTAAGTTACGGATTTGCCAGCAAAGGTGCAGGATTTCGATTAAGGCGTGTAAACATCAAGATGATGGCTGATTTCCTCATGAAGCGCCGGAAAATCGAATTTCCGGGGAACCTTATTTGAATCAACTATCATTTGCAGATTTTCTTCAATTATCTCTTTATAATACTTATACAACTGGTCTTTATCTAACTTTATAATAACATTATAGTCTACGTTTCTTGTGATGCGAACAGAATGTTTTTTTGCGCTATAGCCCAAGTCCTTGTCTCCATTAAAATAAGAGGTAGCTTCTCCGTCGTATTTAAAGATTCCAAACCAGCAATCAATGTCTCTAAGTCCTGTTCCAAATTGTTTATCTGCGAGTTTATTTGTCAGGTAAGACTGTAGCTGGTGCAGATCAAATTTCAGCTGCTTTCTTTCGGCATGTGGACCAGTGATTGAAATAATGGTAAATCTGGTGTTGGTCGTTGGTTTGAAGAAAAAAGAAGTATCGGAATAATACAGTCCTCTGTCCTGTAAAAACTCTTCTAATTCATGGGCAATACCTGCATAGTCAGTACCACGTTTCGTATAGCCGGGCTCATTAGCCTTCGCTTTAAGCATTAGTTGACACGCAGTCATAACCAGACTTAGTTTTTCAGATGGTTTTGCATTGGCATATACTTCATATTTTACATGGCAATCCAATGTCCAGCCTGAATCTGAGCGGCTATCTGCTTGTTTTGCGTAATCAATAACTGGTTCAATGAATATCCTAAAACCTAGCATTGTTTTTTTCTTGCAGGGGATGTTCCGGAGAAATTCTGCGAATAACGCGGTTGCCTGATCAGCGTATTTTTCATCATGCCGGGACTGCGGAATATTGATCCAGGGCCAAAAGCCTTTATATCCGCGCATATGGTAATAATTGGTTGACATAGGAAAGATAATTTTAATCATCTCAAAGTAACAAACATTCATTGATCCGGCAATTGTATCCTGACATCTCAAAAGCAGAAGAGCCGCCTTGATGGCAGCTCTTCCAATGATCAATTAGCAGTAAATATGTAGCAATTTATCAGACGAGATATCCGAAGAGGTTATCGTCTTTATTAAGTTCTGTGAAGTTGAGATTGTATTTACGGAAGTTGGCGATGAGCAGATCGTAATCTTCCCTGTTACCCAGTTCTATACCGATCAGTGCAGGGCCTGCTTCTTTGTTATGTTTCTGGATATATTCGAAACGGGTGATATCATCGTTAGGTCCGAGGATATGATTGAGGAACTCTTTCAGTGCGCCCGGACGTTGTGCGAAGCGTACAATAAAGTAATGTTTCAATCCTTCGTACAGCAGTGATCTTTCTTTGATTTCCTGCATACGGTCGATATCGTTGTTGCTACCGCTGATCACGCATACTACCTTTTTACCGCGGATTTCATCGGCGAAGTCGTCGAGTGCTGCGATGGATAAGGCTCCTGCGGGTTCTACTACGATAGCATCTTCATTATATAATTTCAGAATGGTGGAACAAACTTTACCTTCATTGACGAGGTGCATTTTTTCCAGTACTTCTTTACAAATTTCATAATTGAGGGTTCCGACACGTTTAACAGCGGCGCCGTCTACGAATCTTTCGATTTCGCCGAGGGTAACGGGGCCACCGTTTTCCATTGCCTGGAGCATGGAAGGAGCGCCTTCAGGTTCCACGCCGATGATGCGTGTTTTAGGGCTGTATGTCTGGAAATAAGTACCTACTCCGGCTGCGAGTCCGCCGCCGCCAACAGGTACAAACAGGAAATCTACGTTGGACTGATCTTCGAGGATTTCTACTGCTACTGTTCCTTGTCCTTCGATAATTTTAGCGTTATCGAACGGAGGGATAAAGGTCATACCCTCTGCTTTGGTATATGCCTGTGCTTCGGCGGAGCAATCGTCGAAGGTATCACCGATGAGGCGTATTTCGATGTTATCGCCACCGAACATACGTACCTGTGTAACTTTTTGTTTTGGAGTGATAATAGGCATGAAAACCACGCCTTTAATATTCATTGCTTTACATGCATAGGCAAAGCCCTGTGCATGGTTACCGGCGCTGGCGCAGGTAACACCTTTTGCCAGTAGTTCGGCAGGAAGGCTGCTAATCAGGTTATATGCCCCACGCAATTTATAGGATCGTACAATTTGCATATCCTCTCTTTTCAGATATACGTCGCAGTTATAACGGCGGGAGAGGGTTGCAGAGTAGGTAAGCGGAGTGCGGTTGACGATAGGTTTGAGCTTCACGGCCGCATCCAGTATATTCAGTGAGCTGACGCCCGTGGATGTATTGGTGGACATAAAAATAGAAAAATTTGAAAACAGGTTGCGGATTACTCCGCAACCTGTTAAAGTATATTACGCATTGTTAGGGCGCAGTTTACGTACTGCTGCACCTGCCTGCCACATTTCGCTTTCGCGGAGTTCTTTCAGTTCTTCGTTCAGTTTCTCGCGGTAATCAGCGGTACTGTTGGAAGCGATAGAGCGGGCAGCTTCTTTACCTGCAGCAACGCTTGCATACAGTTCGTCGAATACTGGCTGGGTAGCATCTTTAAACTTCTTCCACCAGTCGAGCGCACCGCGCTGAGCAGTAGTAGAGCAGTTAGCATACATCCAGTCCATACCGTTTTCTGCTACCAGTGGCATCAGTGACTGTGTCAGCTCTTCAACAGTTTCGTTGAATGCTTCAGAAGGTGAGTGACCGTTTCTGCGGAGTGTTTCGTATTGAGCAGCGAAGATACCCTGGATACAACCCATCAGGGAACCACGTTCGCCGGTGAGGTCAGAGAATACTTCTTTTTTGAAATCTGTTTCGAACAGGTAGCCGGAACCAACACCGATACCCAGTGCAACAACGCGTTCTTTAGCACGGCCGGTTGCATCCTGGAAGATAGCGAAGCTGGAGTTCAGACCCTGACCAGCCAGGAACAGGCGACGCAGAGAAGTACCGGAACCTTTAGGAGCTACCAGGATAACATCTACATCAGCCGGAGGAATGATACCAGTCTGATCTTTATAAGTAATACCGAAACCATGAGAGAAGTACAGCGCTTTACCAGGAGTCAGGTGTTGTTTCAGTGTAGGCCACAGTGAAATCTGACCAGCATCAGACAGGAGGAACTGAATGATAGTACCTTTAGTAGCTGCTTCTTCAATGTCAAACAGTGTTTCACCAGGAACCCAGCCGTCAGCAACAGCTTTATCCCAGGTTGGAGAGTTTTTACGTTGACCAACGATTACGTTAAAGCCGTTATCTTTCAGGTTCAGTGCCTGGCCTGGGCCTTGTACACCGTAACCGATAACTGCAATCACTTCGTTTTTCAGCACTTCCCTAGCTTTTTCCATAGGGAATTCTTCTCTGGTTACTACTTCTTCGAGTACGCCGCCAAAATTGATGGTTGCCATGTTGTGTTTTTTTTAGCATTTTGGCCGTTGACATAGTGTCGGGGCCAGGTGTGAAATTGTGAATGAATAAGTTTAATCTAAATTAGTAGCTGGCTATGCTTTTGTCCAGTTCTTTGAGATGTTCATGGAAACGACGGCTCCACTTGACAATCGCTACGCGCCCGCTCTTTGTATATTCTATCAGACCATATGGTTCCAGCTTCTTGATGAAATCCGTCAATTCCTGCTGGTGACCTGTCTTTTCAATTACAAAGTAGTCTGCGGTAATTGTTAATATACGTGCATTATTTTCTCTGATCAGCTTCTCTACATCACCTGCGGTAGTCAGGTTTTTAGTAGCGATTTTGTACAGTGCCAGTTCCTGGTACACTACTTCATCTTCTTCATGAACAAAGGCACGATGTATTTCTATCAGGCGTTCTATCTGGCCAACTACTTTGTCCAGTTTTTCGCGTGTAGACATTACCGTTATAACGAATTTATACACGCCTGGTATCTCCGTTTCAGCCGTGGTAAGGCTGGTAATGTTGATTCCCCTGCGGGTAAATATGATGGTTATACGGTTCGTGATACCAATACGATCCTCCGTATATACCGTTACTGTATATTCTTTTTGCATATTCCTGTTGTGAATTACCAATAAATAATACGAGTCGCGTTTGTTGTACTACTCGAGGCGAATAGTAGATACAGGAGCACCTGCTGGTACCATAGGGAACACGTTATCCTCTTGTTCCACTACTACTTCCAGTAAATAAGCGCCATCGGTTGCGAGCATTTCATCGATAGCTGCTGCCAGGTCTTCCCTTGCGGTGACTTTCTTTCCAGGGATAAAGAATCCTTTTGCAATCTGGATGAAGTCAGGGTTGACCATTTCTGTAGAGGAATATCTTTTATCAAAAAACAGTTGCTGCCACTGTCTTACCATTCCCAGGAAGTTGTTATTCAGGATCACCATTTTTACACCAATCTGTGATTGATAGATGGTACCTAATTCCTGTAATGTCATCTGGAAACAACCATCGCCTACTACTGCTACTACTGTTTTCTCCGGAGCTCCCATTTTAGCGCCCATGGCGGCTGGAACAGAGAAGCCCATGGTACCCATACCACCGGAGGTGATGTTGGTATTTGGATTTTTAAAGCGATAATAGCGGGATGCGATCATCTGGTGCTGACCTACGTCTGTTACCAGAATGGCTTCGCCATTGGTTTTTTCAGAGATGAGACGTACGGTTTCTGCCATTTTTATCTGGCCTTCTTCCGGATAGAGTTCACGTTTCTGAACTTTATCGTATTCTTTTTCATGACCGAATTTAAATTCTTCCAGCCAGGCATCGTGCCTTGCAGGCATTACCAGCTGTGTCAGTGCTTCCAGTGCAGTTTTAGCATCTGCATGAATAGCTACATCTGCTTTGATGATTTTGTCGATTTCAGCCGCATCTATTTCGATGTGGATTACTTTGGCCTGGCTAACGAATGTACTAACGTCGCCGGTTACACGATCATCGAAGCGCATACCTACAGCGATCACGAGATCACATTCGCAGGTGAGCATATTAGGTGCGTAGTTTCCATGCATTCCTAACAATCCTCCATACAGCGGATGGTCTACAGGAACGGCTGAAAGTCCCAGCAGTGTTGAAGCTACAGGTATCTGTGCTTTTTCTGCCAGCTGAATCAGTTCATTTTCTGCACCGGAGAGCAATACGCCATGTCCGCAGAAGATGTATGGTTTCTTTGCGCTGTTTATCAGTGCAGCAGCTGCTGTTACGGCTTCCGGATTGAGTTCGGGAACCGGTTGGTAGCTACGGATAAATTCGCATTTTTTATATTCAAACTCACAGGTACCTGCCTGTGCATTCTTGGTGATATCCACCAGCACCGGGCCTGGACGGCCGCTACGTGCGATATAGAATGCTTTGGCGATAGCGCCCGGAATATCTTCCTGTCTGGTTACTTGTATATTCCATTTAGTGATAGGCATGGTGATACCGATCACGTCTGTTTCCTGAAAGGCATCAGTACCCAGCAGTGCGGCAGCGACCTGTCCGGTGATGCAGACCATTGGCGTACTATCCATATAGGCATCTGCCAGACCTGTTACCAGGTTGGTGGCTCCCGGGCCGGAGGTAGCGAAAGCTACGCCTACCTTGCCGGAGCTGCGTGCATAACCTTGAGCGGCATGCGTAGCACCCTGCTCATGCCTTACGAGTATATGATGCACCTGATCCTGGAAGTCGTACAGCGCGTCATAAATTGGCATAATAGCACCACCAGGATAACCGAAGATAGTATCTACTCCTTCAGCTATCAGTGAGCGGATAACCGCTTCAGAGCCGGTGATTACAGGTTTAGCGGCTAACCGTTTATCAGCCTCAGTCTCAGGCTTCATCGGTAACACATCCTTCTGTTGCATTTTTTACAAGTTTTGCGTACTTAAATAATATACCGTTGGATGCTTTCAGTGCAGGCTGTACCCACTTTGCACGGCGTGCTGCCAGTTCTTCTTCACTCAGCGCTACATTGATGGAGTTGTTCACTGCATCTATTTCAATGATATCGTTGTCTTCAACAAGGGCGATTGTTCCACCTTCAAAGGCTTCCGGTGTGATATGACCTACTACGAAGCCATGGGTACCACCAGAAAAGCGGCCGTCGGTGATGAGTGCCACGCTTTTACCTAGTCCAACACCCATGATGGCGGAAGTAGGTTTCAGCATTTCAGGCATACCAGGCGCCCCTTTAGGACCTACCTGGCGGATCACTACCACATCACCTGATTTTACACGACCAGAGGTAATACCTGCAATCAGTTCAAATTCACCATCAAATACACGTGCAGGGCCTTTGAATGTTTCACCTTCCTTACCGGTAATCTTAGCTACGGAACCTTTTTCAGCGAGGTTTCCGTACAGTATCTGGATATGACCGGATGCTTTCAGTGGCTGTTCCAGCGGAACGATGATATCCTGTGCACCGAAGTCGATATCAGCTACAGCCTCCAGGTTTTCTGCGATGGTTTTGCCGGTAACGGTAAGGCAGTTGCCATGCAGGCGGCCTTGTTTCAGTAAGTATTTCATTACCAATGGCACACCACCGATATTATGAAGATCTTCCATGAGGTATTTACCACTTGGTTTCAGGTCTCCGATCAGTGGAGTAGCGTCGCTGAGGCGTTGGAAATCTTCGAGGGTAACGCTTACGCCTACTGATTTAGCCACAGCGATGAGGTGGATAACTGCGTTGGTACTTCCACCCAGTGCGATAACTACCGTGATAGCATTTTCGAATGCTTCTTTGGTCATGATATCGCGTGGTTTAATATCTTTTTCGAGGAGCAGGCGGATGTATTGGCCGGCATCTTCACATTCTTTTCTTTTTGCAGCGCTCAACGCAGGATTGGATGAGCTGTAAGGCAGGCTCATACCGAGTGCTTCCGCAGCGGAAGACATGGTATTAGCGGTGTACATACCACCACAGGCGCCAGCGCCAGGACAGGCATTATGTACGATGCCTTTAAAATCTTCCTCAGCGATGGTTCCTGCCATTTTCTGGCCCAGCGCTTCGAAAGCGGAAATGATGTTGAGGTCCTGGCCTTTCCATTTACCAGGAGCGGTGGTACCACCATAAACCATGATACCCGGGCGGTTGAGGCGACCCATGGCCATGAGGGAACCAGGCATGTTCTTATCACAGCCCGGAACGGTGATGACAGCATCATAATATTGAGCACCAACAACAGTTTCAATGGAATCTGCAATCAGATCGCGGCTGACGAGGGAATAGCGCATACCAGGGGTACCGTTGCTAATACCGTCACTGACACCGATAGTAGAGAAGTTGAGACCGACGAGGCCATTAGCCCAGACGGCACTTTTCACCACTTTAGCGAGGTCATTCAGGTGCATATTGCAGGGATTGCCATCATAGCCCATGCTTACCACGCCTACCTGAGCTTTTTTCAGATCTTCGTCTGTCAGTCCGATCGCATGCAACTGTGCCTGTGCGGCTGGTTGCGTAGGATCCTGGGTGATCGTTTTGCTGTACTTGTTCAATTCCATTGCTGTGTTTTGTTAGTGTTGATTACCCTGAGAGGATAGTAATCCTATTTTAAAAGTTGGTTTAAAATTAGACGGTATGCGTTGTAAATTCAAACTAAGAATTTGTGGATTACCGGTCTTCAAATTTGGCCTTCTTGCCTTGAAACGCCCTATGGTAAGGGGATTTTACTTTTCCGTTTTACGGTATTCAAAAGAAACAGAAGGCAAAAAGTATGTAGTATAAAGCTAATTACATTGACTGAAGTACCCTTTCCGGTAATGGAGACGAATGATACTCCTGATACTTCATACTCAATGCCTTCTGTTGAAAATTATGCTAATTGAGCAGCGCGTTCGAATTCTTTTTCCAGCACTTTAGCTTTGTAAGCCTGTTGCAGTACTTTTCCGAGAGATTCAGCCCAAGGTTTACCGAAAGACTGGCCATCCAGGGAATCGAGCCCGATAACCTCTGCAGCGGTACCGCAGAACCATGCGGCGTCAGCTGTTTTCAGTTCTTCTATTGTAAAGAGTTTTTCTTCGAGCGGGATATTGAGTTCCTGGCAAAGTTCGATAACGGTGGCGCGGGTGATACCTGGGAGGATGCTGCCTAAAGGAGGAGTGAAAACTTTACCGTCTTTTTCAAAGAATACGTTGGCACCAGGTCCTTCTGCAACATAACCTGCCTGATCCAGCAGTAATCCTTCATCGTATCCTTTTTCTTTTGCTTCCTGAGAGGCGAGTATCGAGTTTACATACAAACCTGCTGATTTTGATTCGATTTTGAATGCTTTTGGATTTGGACGCTCGAAAGAGGAAGTCATTACTTTGAGCAGTTTTTCACCCAGGTAAGCTCCCCATTCCCAGGCGCATATCAGGATATGTGCTTCAGATGCGGCTTTGAGTGTCATGTTTGGCGGACAGAAAACCAGTGGTCTGATGTAGGCTTCTTCCATGTTGTTCGCTTCCAGCACCTTGTAGCTGGCTTCGATCAGCTCTTCATTGGTCCATTTGAAAGGGATGTGGATTAATTCGCAGGAGCGGCGAAGACGATCGAAGTGTTCTTTTGCTTTGAAGATCTTCACTTCACCTGAAGCTGTTTTGTAGGCGCGGATACCTTCGAATACGGCATATCCGTAGTGAAGTGACTGACCATACAGGTCGATAGTAGATTCGGCTGCTTTACGGTATTGACCGTCGATGTAAAGAATGGTGTTGTCGTTGTAATAGCTATACATAAAATTGAAATTATTATCTTCAAAAGCGGACAAAAAAAAAGCCTTCCTCTTTGCGGAGGAAGGCGTTATCTCAGTGTGTTATGTGCACGTGTACCTATCCTCCATACTGGTGGCTAATAATGACAACGACAATAATCACGACCTTCGTGATAGCCCAGTTGAGCTGTGCTACGATGTGATTAAGTTTAATATTGTCTTTATATATCCACATGGAGGATTACTGATATTTTTTTCTATCGATACAAAAGTATTTGCGAAAAAAATAAAAAACAACAAGGCTTCAAATATTTCGTCAAAAATTAATTGCTATAAGGGATTTTGAAAATATTCAAAAAAGAAGGTCTCCAGTTAGGCGATTTCTAAACAAATCACAAAATAGATAGACATATAGCAGGATATTTTTTGTGTAGAAATGACGGGAATTGGGGGTAATGGGAGATGTTTTACGGGGAAAACAGGAATATTATATCAAAGAATAAATGCAAAAAACGCTCATTGATTTTCGGTATTTGGAGGTATTTATATAAATGATCGTCTCCCATACATTATAATAATATGGTTTGCATTTTAAAAATTAAGCAATCATTTTACAGCATTACCTATACAAAAACAATCATTTTACAGCATAAATAATTAATTTACAGCAAAGAGAGATCAAATGATAGTACAACCAATAGGTTTTCAATGGATCAAAGAGCATTTTTGCTTAGATAGATATCAATTAACTCATGCTTCATTTATAGGTAGTCATGAACACCTGGAAGTCACTATCAATGGAAATATTGAGCAGACATATGGAATAAAATATGGACTATCCGAAAACTCAGTCTTGAAACACGTGGAATTTGGATTAAAGCATGATGATATTAATCTCGATTTTCTCAACGCAGTTTTTCAAAAAATCCCGGATATAGATGTAATTGAATTTATTAAGAATTCGCCAACTGGAAAATATTCCAGAAAAATTGGTTTTTTATATGAATTTCTGACCCAAAAGATATTATCAATAACTCCGCAAAGAGTGAATTATGTGGATCTATTGGACTCATCCAGATATGTTTGTGGTATTCCCATCAAAAACATACGCTGGAGCATAAATAACAATTTACTGGGGGTACCTGATTATTGCCCTATAGTACGAAAAACTAAAGCACTATCTTCTCTTATGCACATTAGTATAACGGAAAAGATAGCAGCACTTAATACAAATTTTTCTCATGATATTCTTTCCAGAGCAAACAACTTTTTATACAGGAAAGAAACCCGGTCATCCTATGAAATTGAGCATGAGAAGCCAACTACTGACAGGATAGAGCAATTTGTTGCTTTACTATCCCGCGCAGGCGAGGAGAAAACCGGAGAGCTATTGAAGGAACGTTTACTAACTAACCTTCAAAATGCAATAGTTGATAATCGCTTTGCGGCCATTGGGTTTAGAGACTTTCAGAACTATATCGGAGAAAATCTTCCCGGAGGAATTCCTTATGTGCATTATATCTGCCCACCGCCCGACATGATTCCGACCCTAATGAATGGACTTAATCAGATTGAGTACAGAACTGCTGGAATATCAGCTAATGTACGAGCAGCTATTCTAGCGTTTGGATTTGTATTTATTCATCCTTTCGAAGATGGCAATGGCCGTATTCATCGTTTTTTAATACACGATATTTTAGTACATGATGAGATCATTGCCCATGGACAGATTATACCAATATCTGCACATATGCTGGCACATAAACGGCAATACGATCGTATTCTGGAAAAATACTCTGCTCCACTTATGCAACGAATTAAATACGACATTGAAGAACAAGGGAAAATTACAATTACAAATGCACAGGAAGTGGAAGGTTACTTTCGTTATCCCGATCTTACTGACCAATGCGTCTATCTCTGCCAGGCATTATTGGATACAGTTTCTGAAGATATGTATAACGAATTAATGTTCCTCCAGCAATATGACTATGTGAAGAAAGCAATTCAATCAATAGTAGATATGCCTGACAGAATGATCAATGATATGATATTATTTCTGCATCAAAACAATGGCATCTTATCAAAAAATAAAAGAAGTCATTTTTCTAAACTTACGGACGAAGAAGTGGAGAAAATGCAGCAGGCATATCAAAACGTTTTCAAAAACTAACTTCAACAGAAAAGCCGCCTCTATTTTGTAGAGACGGCTTTCAATGATTTCATTTCTTTTGTTCACTTTCTAAACCTGTTCACTGACGTGCAGGCATTTGTCGATGATAGCCTGCAATACATCTTGTTTTTCGATCAATCGCTGTAGTAGTGTCAGCTGATTTTTAGCGCGATCAAAATTATGAGTTGGATACTTGATCGGGTAATACACATCTCCATTTAAGTAATCGGTCAGGAAGCGTATACCTTGCATGTAGATCATGAACTTTCCAGAGAAGAGCAGCTGCTCCTTTTCTACTTTGGTTAAAGTTCCGCCCATTTCTTCGAGGTATCCCTGCATGAGGGCTTCGAAATAGTCATCGCGGATAACGATAAGGCTGAAATCTTTTTCTTCTTCTGATACCGGGCAAACATAAGTTCTGATCATGTCGCCAAGGTCGGAGATAATTTTACCGGGCATCAGTGTATCCAGGTCGCAAACACATATACCTTCGAAAGTATCCTTATTCAGCAATACGTTATTGATTTTGGTATCGTGGTGCATCAGGTGGTCCCTGAATTCCGGGTTTGTTTTCAGCTGTTCATACGTCACTGCAATGTCTGAATAGCGGAGGAATTCTTCAATCATCTCTTCTGCTGCTGATTTCCTTTCTTCGTCGGCGTTGCGGATAGCTTCCTGAAAGGCGGCATAACGCAAGGTCAGATTGTGGAAATTCGGAATAGAGGCTTTAAACGGCTTCAGATCGATTCCCGAAAGGTAACTGGCCATCCGCCCGAACTGCCTGGCGGCTTCGTAAGCCTGCTTTGGGTTATCAGCCTGATCTACCGTTACTGAGTCGGCAATGAAGGGGATCATACGCCAGTATTCGTTGTCGATCACATAAAGCTCATCACCTGTTGTTGTGGGAATGGGCGTGATAAACAGATACCCCGGATGATTTGCGGCCAGATAATCTGCTGCCATTCTTTGGTTAGCGGCAATAATACCTGGTTCCCTGAATACATTCACATTGATTTTTTGCAGAACGTATTTGCTTCCATCGTCCTTCTTTTCCAGCAGAAAAGTGTTGTTGATGTGTCCAGATCCGAATCTTCGGACATTTAATCCTTCAGGCTCAAGTCCAAAAGCCTGAAGGATCATTTTGTTGGGCATTATTTCCATAAATTGTTGGGATATGCTCCTTTCGCAACCAGCTCAGACAGGCTCGCCTGTACGCCTGGTGCATCCTCTTTGTAGGTTACACCAAACCACTGAGAACTGGTAGGCAGCACTTTCACTTTCCCTTTATTACGACGGATAAACTCGTCGGCAACAATAGGAATAAAGAATTCTGCCTTTGGATTGCCGAGGTTTTTATCCAGGAATTCATTGAATAAATCCTGGCTCAGCTCGAACACACTAGGATCAAAGCCCCAGAAGTTCATAGAAACCGGTGTTTCCGGAGACAGCGGATGTTTGCTTCCATCTGCTTCTTCGTAAACGATCTGGCCATTATCAGTATAAATTTTTGTACGCTCGTTAATTGCTGACAGGAAACCTGCACCATCCACCGCACATACGCCGCGGGATACAGAGCCATGCTCAGAAATTGTTTTACCCAGCTCATAACCTACAACGCTGTAGATATCTGATTTGCATTCGCCATTCAGGAATGCCGCCATTTTTACAAATGAATCAGCGCCATAAAAGTCGTCTGCATTGATAACTGCAAACGGCTCATTGATCGCATTTTTGGCGCATAAAATCGCATGTGCAGTACCCCATGGCTTAGTTCTGTCGGCAGGTACCTGGTGGTCGCCAACAAAGGCATCCATTTCCTGGTAAACATAATCCGTAGCTACCCGACCTTTCAGCTTAGGTTCAAAGATTTCTTTAAACTCCGCTGCGAAATTCTCGCGGATGATAAATACAATCTTTCCAAAACCGGCGCGGATAGCGTCGTAAATAGAGTAATCGATGATAGTTTCACCGCTGGGGCCAAATTGCTGGATTTGCTTCAAACTGCCATAACGACTGGCCATACCGGCCGCCAAAATCAATAAAGTCGGTTGCATTTGTGAATATTAGTTTTATAATTTTCAATTATTTATCCTAAATAATCGGCGCTAAATTTAATCCTAAAAAACTATTTTCACAGTTTCTTTTTAAGTTTAAGAGATATTTTAGGACTAATTTAAACGGAACAATGAGAAGACTCTTCTTGCTAAGTGCCTGTGCCTTACAGCTTTTTACTGCAGCAAACGCACAACAGAAAACAAATCCAGCCGATATCCACAACAAAATGCAGTGGTTCGCAGACGCCAAACTCGGCATCTTTATCCACTGGGGTATCTATTCTGTCAACGGAATCGACGAATCATGGTCTTTCCACAACAAAAAAATAGCTTATCCTGATTATATGGCTCAGCTAAAAGGATTTACTGCTGATAAATATAATCCCCAGGAATGGGCAGACCTCATCAAGGAATCCGGCGCCAGATACGCTGTGATGACTACCAAACACCACGACGGTGTAGCCCTGTGGGATAGCAAATTAAGTAAACTCGATGTCGCAAACAGTACACCGGCAAAAAGAGATGTCCTCACCCCGTTCTATGCCGCTTTGCGCCGCGACAGCATCAAATGTGGTGCCTATTTTTCTTTAATAGACTGGTCTAACGTCAATTATCCTGGTTTCCTGAAAGATTCCAGCCGCTACGATATTAAAAAGGATCCCGCCAGATGGCAGAAATTCCTCCAGTTCTACGAAGGTCAGATGGCGGAAGTGATGAATAACTTCAACCCCGACCTCTGGTGGTTCGATGGCGACTGGGAACACAGTGCTGATGAGTGGGAAGCGCAGAAAATGCGCAACATGCTGTTGACACATAACCCCAACACCATCATCAACGGACGCCTGCAAGGCTATGGCGACTACGATACCCCGGAACAGAACTTCCCGGTTACCCGCCCGCACTACAACTGGTGGGAACTCTGCATGACCATCAACAACAACTGGGGATGGCAGCCACAGGATACCAACTGGAAAACACCCTACGAAATCATTACCATCTTCGTAGATGCTGTCAGCAATGGCGGTAACCTCCTCCTCGACATCGGCCCTAAAGCGGATGGTACCATCCCGGCAGAAGAAGTGAACGTGCTCAAAGAACTCGGCGCCTGGAACAAGAAAAACGGCGAAGCTGTATTCAACACCATCGGCGGTATCCCGCAAGGCCACTTCTATGGCCCTACCACCCTGTCTAAAGACTCCTCCACCCTTTACCTGTTCCTCCCGGCGAAAACCAGCGGCCAGGTAATGATAAAAGGCCTCGACAATAAAATCCAGGATGTCTCTGTTGTCGGCAACGGTACCAAACTTAGCCACAAAGTAGTAGGCAAAATCTCCTGGAGCCCTGTACCAGGACTCGTTTACATCGACGTACCTGAAGCAGTACAAGACAAATATGTCACCGTACTGAAAGTAAAACTGGACAAACCAGTAAAACTTTACCGCGGCAAAGGCGGGTTCCTGACCGGAGAATAATCAACAGCTTATCAAGCTAACTTTATAATACGGGCGCAATGGCATCTTTTTATGACCATTGCGCCCGTCTCTTTTTAATGCCTTATTTTCGCAGCCATGCCTGATTACAGCAAAATAACCATTGAGCCGGTACAGCCTTCCTGGCTTCCCTCCTCTGTTCACCTGGACATACTCCGGCTGGACAAGCTGCATATGGAGATCTCCGGCAATAAATGGTTTAAGCTGAAATACAATCTGCTGGCGGCAAAAGAGGCTGGCCAACAGACGATCATCACCTTTGGCGGGGCATTCTCCAATCATATTGCCGCTACCGCCGCCGCCTGCCGCGATGCGGGGCTTACCGCCGTTGGTATTATCCGTGGAGAAGAAATTAGTGCAGACACCAACGCCACCATGGCCATGGCAGCCGCCAACGGCATGGAACTGCGATTTATCAGCCGAAGCACCTACAGGGACATGCAACAGCCCGGCCATCCCCTGCACCAGCAACTGCTGCAGGAAGGCTATGTTATACCCGAAGGGGGGCATAATGCCGCCGGCGCAAAGGGTTGTGAAGAAATTCTGCAGCTATGTCCGGCCAGCAGCTATACCCACATTATCTGTGCCTGTGGTACCGGCACCACCGTAGCCGGTATTATCAATGCAGCTACGGCCGGACAGCATGTCATCGCCGTATCCGTGCTGAAAGGTGCATCCTACCTGGAAACAGAGATCCGGTCGCTGCTAAGGCAGGCACCTGCCGCCACCTGGGAACTGGACACCACCCATCACGGTGGAGGCTACGGTAAAATAAATGAGGACTTAATCACGTTCATGAATAAATTTTTCTTAGAAACTGGCATTCCTACAGACGTCATTTATACCGGAAAGACCTTGATGGCTTGTGCTGAATTACTCAACCAGCAATACTTTCCGGACAACAGCCGTATTTTAATGATACATACCGGCGGACTCCAGGGCAACCGCTCCCAACCTCCCGGACGTTTATCATTTTAAAAACAGTTCGTTATATTTGACGACTAGTGTATTTTTGCCAACTTATAAGAGATAGGGTATAACAAGTATGAAGCAGATCGTGCGATTTTCTGTTGCAATCGGGATATTTATTTTAACAGCTTTGAATGTAAGCGCGCAGGACGAATCAGGCATCAGATTGCCTGTACTACCAGAGTTTTCTGCGGTAATCAAAACCGGCAAAATATCGCTGGAATTTATTTCCGGCTTCCGCGACGTTAAAGAAATAGGGGTTCAGCGCTCGCTGGACAGCGTATTGAATTTTAATACCATCGGATATGTAAAAGATCCGAATCAGCAGCGAAACAATTACCAGGATAATAAACCATTGCCAGGTACCAACTACTATCGCCTGTTCATTCTCTTCAATAATGGCCGTTTCCTGTACAGTAAAACCATACTGGCACTGAGCGACAGCACCATCCGTGCCGACCAGAAGCTCCAGTATGCAGATATTAAGGACGCAGCCCGCGGCCTTCGTGGCAAAGAGCAGGAAAACAAGGAGCCGGAACGTATCGTATGGCACCCTTCCAATTTCGTATATACCACCGCCGATGGTAACGTGAACATCAAACTGCCGGATGCCCCTAAAAAGCACTACAGTATTAAGTTCTACGAAGCAGGTGGCACCTTCCTCTTTGAAATCGAGCATGTAAAACTCGCCTCTCTGATCCTGGAAAAAGCCATCTTCCTCCATGCCGGCTGGTTTAACTTCGAATTATTTGAAGAAGGGAAACTGAAAGAAAAATGGAACTTCTTTATTCCACTGAACTATAAGATGTAATTTTTTTTATATAGATAAAAAAGCGGTCGCTACTGAGTAGAGACCGCTTTTTTTGTGGGGTATCGTTGTGTTAATTTACGTGAAAGGGAAACTCACCATTGTCATTTGCATCCTGGTGCATGAACCACTCCTCATCATTGACGGGATACCAGATTTCCTCCGGGAAGCACCTCTCCAGGGTCCAGCGGAAAGCATCCTTATAATATGGCCCTGCAAGGTTATCCCTTCTCATAAAAATAGAAGCACAAAAATCGTCTAAATGATGTTTTTCATTTGTATCGGATTTTGTAAGTATTTTCCTTTGTGAATTAAACCACCTGTCAAATAAGCGAAATCTTGCCTTGGCGAGTTTATCCCTATTATCGCAAAGAAACACTACAGCTTCATCCGGGTTGTTTTCCAAATACCTCATGATAATTGAACCAATGGTTGGAAACACCCGCTCATCTTTGTAGTTGCATCCCATACCTCGGACATTTGGAGGTTCTCGTGAAAGAACGATTGTTTTACATTTCACTTCATTATCCACACAGTCATAAAGGTAATAATCGCTGAATGCCACTTTGTAAATCACCCCTGCAGTAGTACTGAAACTACATTCATCGTCACTTGTACATTCTACGGCGTATAACATCCATGGTTTCATATGGTGAAATTTTAAAGTTTAATTTTTCAAATTTGATATCTGTTAACGCTGATAACGGTATTCGATTTTCGACAGCGTGATGTATTCTGCGCTGATCCCACAACATTTGCTCAAATACGTTCATTTCTGAGCGTGGGCGCGGGAGAGGCATTGGTTCGGGGTGAGGTTTAACTTTTAAATTGTCCATAATGGGAGATTTATTTAAGGTTTAAAAACAATAATTATCCTTTTCTATTCTCCCCGAAATAACAAAAATTGTTATCATCTACCAGTTAATAACTTGTTAATACATAATATTTATAACATTGATTTTAAATTGATTATAACAATATCAGTTTGACACTCCAACTATCAGACTGCAACAAAAAAGGCCAGTCTCTACCGCGTAGAAACTGACCTTCCGGAAAAATATTATACTCGCTTTGTTGTTCCGGGAATAAGCTAAATAATTTATACTGCTTTCTCTAAATAGGCCCCATCTTTCCAATTCTTATGCTCATATAACCAATCTAATAATTTGCCCATAAATCCTAAACGGATAGCCAAACCTGTAGCATTTTCATAGGTTAATTCTCCAGCTTCAAGTTCTCTGAAAGTACAGGTTCTTTTAAATATTGCTTGCGGCCCTGCTAAAATAATATTTGTGGTTTTACCAATCTTAATAATACCATCCTTCTCTAGCTTACCACTAGCTTTAACACATGCTAAAATAAAGGCTGTTGATACAGTAGGATAATAAATATCTGCCATTTTGTTTAAATTATGCTGCCAGTTCTAATTTCAAATGAGGGTTTACGTAGTTTTCACCGGTTCTGAAAATGCTTTCTAAAACCGCATCAGCATCATTAATGCCGTATTCTAAATTATCATCCCCAGCAAGCTGCCATCCAAGCACCTGTAATTCTTTTTCAATGCCCTGACCAAATTTTTCAGCAATTACACAAAAAGAAATTATTGCTTCCTCAATTGCTTTTTCTGCATCATTTCCATCTTTTGCTATGGTTTCAATGCCTAGTAATGGGATGTTTACAGATAAATTCCCGAAATCATTCCATTTAGTCCAAATTGGCATACTGACAGATATGAAGGTAATTTTCCCTTCGCGCTTTGTTATTGTAATGTTAGCCTCGGTAGTCATTGTTATATTAAAAATTTAAATGCTAAATAGTGTAACTGGTTAATTATCCCGAAGTAACAAAAAACCAGTTTACACCACTGTTAATACAGCGTTAATACATAATATTTATAACATTGATTTTAAATTGATTATAACAATATCAGTTTGATACTCCAGCTATCAGACTGCAACAAAAAAGGTCAGTCTCTACACCGTAGAAACTGACCTTCCGGAAAAATATTACAACAAAAAATCTATATCATCTCTGCATCAAAAACGTCGCTAAAGTGCTTGATCAGCTTCGCTTTTACTTCGGCAATATCCACATCATGGCCTACTTCCTGGTTCAAAGCGGCCACCTGCTTATCCGCAATACCGCAAGGAACGATATTTCCAAAATAGGATAAAGGGGTATTAACATTCAAGGCAAAGCCGTGCATGGTTACCCAACGTGAGCAACGTACACCCATCGCACAGATCTTACGCGCTTTGGCCTTATCCTGCGGGTCCAGCCAAACGCCGGTTTCGCCGGGTGAGCGATCCCCTGTTACGCCATAATCACCAATGGTTCGGATGATGGTTTCTTCCAAAAACCGGAGATATTTGCCAATATCTGTAAAAAAATTCTCCAGATCAATAATCGGATAACCTACAATCTGACCTGGCCCATGAAAGGTAATATCGCCGCCACGGTTGGTATTGAAGAACCCAATACCCTCCTCTTCCAGCTGGTCTTTAGACAGCAGGAGGTTTTCCATATGTCCGCTTTTCCCGATCGTATATACAGGTGGGTGTTCTACAAAAAGGAGATAATTGGTGGTTGGCTTAGGGAAGATATCTACGGCAGTGGCTTTCTTTGCTACGTTTTCCTTCAGCAGCTGCTCCTGGAAGTCCCAGGCCTGCTGATAATCCATCTTCCCAAGGTCTCTGACTACAATCTGTTGCTTACTCATAGCTTTTGCCTTTAGTCCCTGGCTTTTAGCCCGCAAAGATACGTACCTTTGCAAAAATTTGAACTAATGGCTGAAGAATTGCTGGAACTGGAAGATGAGCTGGAAAACGGGGATGGCAGTGAGGAATTATATGAAAAGATCAATATGACTGTAGACAAGGGCCAGGACCCTGTCCGTATTGATAAATTCCTTACCGCCCGTATCGAAGGCGCCACCCGCAATAAAATACAACAGGCCCTTGATGGCGAAATGGTACTGGTAAACGATAAACCGGTAAAGTCGAATTATAAAATCCGACCACTGGACCGTATTGTCGTTTTTTCCAATAAAAACCCGGAAAGCACCGAACTTATACCGGAAGAGCTTCCTTTAAATATTGTGTATGAAGATGAGGATGTTATGGTCATCGATAAGCCTGCGGGCCTGGTGGTACATCCTGGTTGCGGCAACCGCAACGGTACGCTGGTAAATGGTCTCGCATGGTACCTGGGCGACAAAACCCAGCCTGTAGAGCCTGAGCTGCCACGTTTCGGACTGGTACACCGTATCGATAAAAATACCAGCGGTCTGCTCGTGATTGCCAAGTCAGACAAGGCCATGAGCGACCTGGCGAAGCAATTCTTCGATCATACCGTACACCGTCGCTATATCGCCCTTGTATGGGGTGATTTTAAGGAAGATGAAGGTACCGTGGTAGCACACGTAGGCCGTCACCAGCGCCTCCGCAAAATCATGGACGCCTACCCTGACGGTGAATATGGTAAAGAAGCAATCACACATTACCGCGTCCTGGAAAGATTCAATTATGTAACCATGGTGGAATGCCGACTCGAAACCGGCCGCACCCACCAGATCAGGGTACATATGCAACATATTGGCCACTCCCTCTTTAATGATGACACCTACGGTGGCGACCGTATCGTAAAAGGTACCGTATTTGCCAAGTATAAGCAATTTGTGGAAAACTGCTTCGAGATCATGCCAAGACATGCACTGCACGCACAGCAGCTCGGATTTATCCATCCGCGTACCCGCAAGCAGATGTATTTCGAAAGTCCGATGCCATCAGACTTTACCACTGTCCTCGAAAAATGGAAGCGATATACCACCGCAAGGCCACTGGAAGATAAAGGCGAGCCGGGGGCTAAATGGGAAGAGTAATCCTAACTTAATTATTTATAATATTAGCGGGAGTTCCGAATAATCGGAACTCCCGCTTTATTTTTACCCACCGAATCCTTTACCAGCAAGGAAAAAACAAGGTCGGCAGCTTCGCTGCCGACCTTGTTTTTTCCGCCCCTTCGGGGCAGGAACGATATTATTTAATGTTTATTCTTTCCCCGACCTATTGAATCACATTATTTTTTTTAATAATTTAGTGACATAATACCATGTCACTTTACATGAGAGACCTATCCAAAATACCTTGTAGTCTTTTGAAATACATTTTCCTGATAACGGCTACTGTAGTACTGTTACCACTATTTGCCTCCGCGCAGGGACAACATCCTTTCACGACATCCAGCACTTGTATCAACGACAGCGTCTTTTGCGTAATCAAAGACACCACTGGTATCGACTCCGTACGATGGGACTTCGGTGATCCCGCAAGCACCACAAAAGATACATCCAGTAAAATCAGGCCTTTCCATATCTATAACAATACCACAACATTTACCATTACGCTGGTAGTATGGCGAAAAGGAGTTCCTGATACAACCACACAAACAATCACCATTGTGACACCGGTCGTATTTGACTTTGGCCCGGACGATGTCACCCTTTGTGAAGGCAGTACCCTATTGATACAGGGCCCTGTAATCCCGGGCGCCAGCTATTTGTGGCAGGACAGCTCCACGCAATCCTCCATCCTGGCGGATACCATGACTACCTATAAGCTAAAAGTCAATGGCTGCCTTATTCGCGACTCCGTCAATATATTTTATACGCCTATACCTACCATCGACCTGGGCCCTGACCTGGTGCTCTGTACCAATGAGCATATACAGCTGGATGCCACCAGTCAGAACTGTACCTATCTCTGGAATACGGGCAACACAGAGCCTACACAGGAAGTAAATACTTCCGGCACCTATTCTGTAACGGTGACGCCTAAAGGTTGTCCGCAGCAATTTCATCAGAAAACGATCACTTTTACAGGGCCGGAATATCCTTTTTCATTAGGACCTGATACGTTGTTATGTCCGGGTGAATCGGTGAGGATTGCACCCGATGTACCGGAAGCTACCGCCTGGTTGTGGAGCACCGGTGCTACTACGCCAGCCGTTACTGTCAGCAGTGAAGGTAACGTATGGGCGCTGGTAGAAATCAATCATACCTGCAGTGTCGTGGATACGATTTTCGTGAATTATAACCGCTTAAAGAAGATCAACCTGGGTAATGACACCACCCTCTGCGTGGGTAATTTCCTGGTGCTGACCGCCGATTTCGGTAATGGCAGCTATACCTGGCAGGACAAATCCGATCAGGCCACCTATTACGTTACCAAAACCGGCAATTATTATGTGCATGCGCAGATAGGAAGATGTGAATCTTCAGACACCATACGCGTCAGTTATGCTGATACGCTGAGGGCTAACCTGGGACCAGATACAACGTTGTGCATCGGAGAAACCTATCATCTGTACCCAAGCGGCGCCGGCGGGGATTATAAATGGCAGGACAGCTCACAGGTTTCCTTCCTAAGCATTACAAAAACCGGGCTGTTCAGCATTACGGGCCATAATGAATGTGGGAGAACGACAGATTCTGTGGTCGTAAGATTTAAAGACTGTAGTGGCGACATGCACTTCCCGAATGCTTTCAGTCCCAATGGCGATGGGCGGAACGATGTATTCCGGCCAATTTATAAGGGCGCTGTATCGAAGTTCACCATGAGCATTTACAACCGCTGGGGCAACCTGATATTCTATTCCACCGATCCGCAGGTGGGCTGGCGTGGTACGTTTGGCGGCAAGCCGGTACAAATGACGACCTATGTTTATATCGTGGATTATATAGATGGAAATACTTTCCTCCCGGTGCATATCACAGGTACGGTGAGTGTGGTGTATTAATAATATTTGTTTTAGGGAGATGAGTAGGTATTGTATGCTTATAGCGAGTATTGAAACCGATACCTTCGGTATCGGTTTGTTGGGTTCCGCGCTGCGCGCGGGGGCTTTCAGCCGATATTAACTTTATCTGTTCGTCTTTCGGGCGGGGAAGGTAACAGCAGTGAATTTTACTTTGAGAAATTATAGAATTTCGCGATAAAAGCGGCAGTTTCTCTCTTTTTGAAGGGAACATCCCAGGAGCCTGCGTAGGTAACGAGCGCAGGAATGAGCAGATCATTTACTTTGGTCATCTGGACATTCATCTGCACATTAAAATCGAAGAGCATTGTTTTGTAGGACAGTGCATATTTTCTACCTACTATTTCAAAATTATCTTTATTAAACCAGGTAATCAGTTCATCAATAACGATTTCACCTTTATCGAGGCGGTTCAGACCAGGCTTGGCTTTGGCCGTAAATACATAGCATGGGACACCGGTTACATAATCTTCTGATTTGATGGAGAAGTTGTAGTAACGCTGCATGTCGTAGCTGAATATCGCCACCTTGTTCCCCACGATAGGCACACCGCGCACGGGTTTACCGGGATTGAATATCAGCTGTTTTAACTGTGCTTTATGCCGTGCCAGGCTACCGCTGGAGTGGTCGGGCGATTCACCATTTTCATCCACGCAAACGGTTCCTTTCGTGAAGAACAGGTTGCCATAGAGTTCGGCAGTATAGTAGTTATAGTTTCCTTTTCGGTCGTAGAAGTCGCCGGTTACTTTTTCGTCGTTGATGTTCATGGTACGGCAACGGCCGTTCATGGTCTGGGTGGTGGTACTTTTTAGCGAAGCCTGTACATTTCCTTTTTTATCGAAGATGCGGATATCATTATCGCCGGTGAAGCCTACGATATGGAGGTTTTTAAATGCGCGGTAAAAGGTCGTATCTTCTTCAACTCTTCTTATAAAGCTGTTTACATCAAATCCGATTCTTTTAGCGGCTACGGTTACTTCATCCAGATTGACGGTCATGCCGCGATAGTGGGCAGTATCCTGGGCGAGAACGGGTTGTAGGCAGCAGCAAATAGTAACAGTGACAGTTATACTTTTCAGGAAATTGAACATACCGCAATTTAATGAATTGCAATAAGTAACATAATGGCTGTGGGTGGGGTTGCGTTAAAATTTGTGTAAAATGCGGGGTTTAGGCAAGAAAAATGCAAAAAACTGTTCATTAAAAAAGAAAAAGCTGGTAAAAATGACGAAGCATTTTTACCAGCTTTTATATTCAGAGAGAAAAACAACTTATTTATCAGCCTGGGATTTTTCCGGCTACATACATTTGTTCGAGGGTTGGTTGCAGTGCACCACCTTTTTTCTCGAGGGTAACGGCGAACATCTGAACGGTACCTGTTTCCTTCATTTTCTGGAGGAGTTTGGCGGTATCACCCATTTCGAATACGCCCATATCTACTGGTTTACCATCTATGATAGCCCAGAGCTGGTATTGTTTGTCGGATGCTGGTTCCGGCAGGTTGTTAACTTTCAGGTAAACCTGTTTGCTTTGGGTGTTCCAGAATACGGTAGCCACTGCTTGCGGGAATGCTTTAGTACCTGGCATTTTCACTTTCATCACAGCAGGGTCCTGGATGATATCAAGTGATTGTTCGAGTTTCTCCATACGTGATTTGGTGTCGGACATGATGGAGTTGTGAGAGAGCAGTAATGCCTGGTATTTGTCTTTATAGTCGCGGAATTCTTTCCATCGATTAAAGAAGACATAGTTAAGAATAAGGCTTACTACCAGCAGGAGGAAAGCTCCTGTGGCGACGAGTTTCCAGGACGTACCTTTGGATTCCTCCATAGGAGAGGATTCTTGGGCGGGAGCAGTTAGTTGCTCACCGGCATTGGGTTCATTATGCTTCATTATGATTTGGTTTTAATAAGCATATTCAAGGGCTGATATGTCTGTGACATACAGGATTTGTCGGCATAGCAGCCGGGATTTCGGTTGTTAATAATGGGATGCGTTATCGGTCATTGCACATGATCAGCTATGACAGCTATCGGGGAATAGCATCATTATCAACATTGTTGTTGGTTAAGGAGTGTCTTGTGTGGTTACTACGGGAATTGGTGTTACTCAAACTTCACATATATCTGTAAAACGGTGTATTTATTTTTTAACAGTTGCTGCCATGAACATGGAGGTCATGGTAGGCTGAGTGCTGCCACCGGAGGGTTCCAGTGTTACGGCGAAAGCGTCGGCGGCAGGGATAGTTTTCATATGTTGAATTTTATGGGTGCCGTCGTTATCGGTTTTGATGATGCCGGCATCCTGCATTTGGTGTTCTTTGATGGCCCATAATTGAAATTGTTTACCGGAAGGAGCATCTGGCAGGTGCTGGACGAGCAGGAATACTTCTTTTGACACGGGGTTCCAGGCTACGGTGGCGGCAGTACCGGGATGGCTGGCATTACCTTTCAGCTTCACCTGAATGAGGGCTGGGTTATCCAGCATGGAAACGTCGGTATCTTCTCCATTTTCTTTGTAGCTGGCGGTTTGGTTAGCGGGATCGTTCCGGGCTTTTTGTAATTTATCGTTGGCGGCGATGAGTTTTTCATAGCGGCCTTTATAGTCTGAGCCGTTGTTGAAAAAGAACACGTTCATGCCTATACTACCCAGGAGCACCAGTATGGTGGCTGCTGCTACGAGTTTCCAGGCTTTATTCTGTGCTTTTTTTTTGTCGGCGGGTAATTTTTTTATGGGGGTTACCGGAGCTGGTGTTGTTGCTATGGTGGGATTATCTAACCGAAGTTCTTCTGGTAATTTTAGTTCACCTTCGGTTGTTTTTTCGTGCTGGAGAATATCGAGCAGGCGGTTCTTCAGCTCTGGTGGCGGAGCTACGGAGAAGACGCGGGTGTAGCGTTCTTTCTCCAGTTGCAGGGAATTGACCAGTGTACGTACTTCCGGATATTGCGTGGCGACGACTTCTACTTCCGTACTTTCATTTTCGGGAAGCAGGCCATATACGTAACTTTCTAATATGCCAGATGCTATGTAGCGATTTATATCCACTGGGATTACAATTGTGTTAAGAGACTTCTCAGCTGTATAATTGCGTTGCGCATGCGGGTTTTTACAGTACCCAGCGGGATGTCGAGTATTTTTGCGATTTCTTCCTGGGTGCAACCTTTGAAATAAGCCAGGTCAATGATGATTCTTTGTTCTCGCTGGAGGAGTTCGAGGACTTTTGACAGTCCGAGGTGATCTACCTGGAGGTGTACAGCCAGTGAAGGATCTGACAATAGATTACCGCTGTCGATATCGGTGATTTTCTGGTCCAGTTTGTAGGCTTTGGACCGGAGGCTGTCTATAGCTGTGTTCCTGGCGATGTTGAGCATCCAGGTAAAAAGTCGGCCCTTGGAAGCATCGTATTTATCGATGCTTCTCCAGATCTTTACAAATGCTTCCTGAAGTATATCTACTGCGGCGGTTTCATCTGTAATGACCTTAAGGGCCACACCATATAGTGCGGGGGAATAGTGATCGTACAAATAGCTGAATATCCGCTCGTCTCTGGCTTTGAGTCCATGAACCAGCTCAGCTTCAGTGTATGTTAACGTAGCGCCCAAAGGATATGGATGTTAAACTTTTATGGATGTAGAACTCTATAGAACCAAAATAAACGGTTTTATTTACATTACAAAATAATTTCCTATTTAGGGAAAGACATTTTATAATCTACTCTTACTTTTCCTTTGGTTATATCGTCCAGTTTACTTTTCAACATTCTGCGTTTCAATGGCTTGAGATGATCGATAAATAAAATACCATCGATGTGGTCATATTCATGTAGAATTACGCGGGCAGTAACGCCTTTGAAAGTTTTTTGCTGTGGCTGAAAGTTTTCGTCAACATAGCTAAGGGTAACGGTTTCAGCGCGTTCAACATCTTCACGAACTTTAGGAATACTTAGGCAGCCTTCGTTGTAGGGCCAGTCTTCACCACCTGTTTCAACAATATGTGCGTTTATAAATACCTCTTTGATGCCATTATCACCAGGATAGTCATTTTTTTCATCATCTTCGAGGTTATCGATGATCTGTTTGCTATCAACAACGAACAGACGGATTGCTTTATTTATTTGTGGGGCGGCGATTCCGACGCCATTGGAGGCGTACATGGTTTGCCACATGTTAGCGATCAGCTCTTTTAACCCTGGGTAATCCGGTGTAATATCTTCGGCTACTTTTCTTAAAACCGGGTGCCCATAGGCAACTATTGGTAATATCATGATACTTGTGTCTTGAGTTGCGTTAAATAACAAATTTAGTCAATTTCCCCTGAAAACCAGCGATGGGGGCTGGGACAGGCCTAGTGTTGCGACTGCAGGAATTCCTGTAGAATGATCGTAGCGCTGATTTCGTCTACCAGGGCTTTGTTCTGGCGGTCCTTTTTCTTGAGGCCGCTGGCAATCATGCTCTGGAAGGCGATTTTAGAAGTAAACCTTTCATCGACCTTTACGATGGGGACGTCGGGAAAATTCTTTTTCAGGATACGGACACATTCTGTGACGAGGGCGGTGGCATCAGTTGCGCCACCATCCAGATTTTTAGGTTCTCCTATCACTATTTTCTCCACCTGTTCGGCGGCCAGATATTTTTTCAGATAAGGAATCAGGTCGTGTGTGGCTACGGTAGTGAGCCCGCTTGCAATCAGCTGCAGGGGATCTGTTACTGCCAGTCCTGTTCTTTTCTTACCATAATCAATGGCCATTATTCGCGGCATAATCTCTCTGTTATCTAACTAAAAATATTTAATCTATCTGAATATTAACATATCTGCGATGGCAAAAATGGCAAATACAACGCTGGCAATACCATTTGTGGTCATAAACATAATATTAATACGGCTCAGGTCATGTGGTTTTACCAGCATATGCTGAGAAATCAGCATGCTGATGAAGACAGCGGCTCCGATCCAGTAAATCCAGTGGAAATGGCCGTGTAAACCGATGGTAATGACCAGGGCAGCTGCAATGATATGCAGTACTTCAGAGAAGCGTAATGCGCCGGGAAGCCCCAACCATGCCGGAATTGAGTTCAGGTGTTGTGATTTATCAAAATCTTCGTCTTGCAGGGAATAGATGATATCAAACCCGGATACCCAACAGAGTACCAGGCAGGAAACCAGTACAGGCAACACCGCAAACTGGCCGGTAACAGCCAGGTATGCGCCTATCGGTGCGAGGGAAAGACCGACACCAAGTACCATATGACAAAGAGCTGTGAATCGTTTTGTGTAGCTATAGCCTAAAACGACCAATAATGCTACAGGCGATAAATAAAGACAGATAGGGTTTATAAACGATGTTGTACCGATGAATAACAATACGTTTACAATTATAAAAATCAAGGCGTTTTTCGGAGTGATGATGCCGGCAGGGATTTCTCTTTTGGCAGTACGTGGGTTCAGTTTGTCGATATCCACATCCAGCCAGCGGTTGAAGGCCATGGCAGCACTTCTGGCAAATACCATACAGGCGATTACCAGGCCAAAGGTAGCCCAGCTAAACGAGCCGCCGCCCTGGGTGATCGCCATAAAAAAGCCTATCAATGCAAATGGCATGGCAAAGATGGTGTGTGAGAACTTTACCAGCGACAGATATTTATTAATTGTTGTATACATAGCCCTCCAGATGCTTTTAGCTTATAAATTAATCAGTTAACCTATTTTTTGAGCGATTTCAGTTTTACAAAGATATCCCAAACCACGATACCAGTGCTCACGGAAATATTCAGGGAGTGTTTCATGCCCAGTTGCGGGATTTCGATACAGCCGTCTACCACTTTCATGACTTCGGCGTCTACTCCGCTCACCTCGTTGCCGAAAACCAGTGCCAGGGGCTTATCTGTGCCAGGTTCAAAGGTATCCAGCGCAAAACTGCCGGCAGCCTGTTCTATGGCCAGAACACGATAACCCGCTTCCTGGAGGTCTTTTACCGCCTCCATGGTAGTGGTGGCATATTGCCATTCTACCGTTTCAGTGGCGCCCAGTGCCGTTTTATGAATGTCGCGGTGCGGAGGTACGGGCGTATAGCCGCAAAGGATAATACCCTGTATCAGGAAAGCATCTGCCGTACGGAACACCGAACCCACATTATGCATACTTCTAATATTATCCAGCACCAGTACGATTGGTGTTTTATCTGCGGCCTTAAACTCTTCTACTGTTTTCCGGCCCAGTTCATCCATGCTTAATTTTCTCATTACCTGCAAAGATAGCAGGATGAACTGAGTTTTATATATTTGCGCCATGGCAAAAAGCAAATCGGCAGAAACCCCGCTTATGCAACAGCACAAGGCTATCAAAGACAGGTACCCGGATGCTGTGTTATTGTTCCGCGTAGGCGATTTTTACGAAACATTCAATGAAGACGCGGTTATAGCCGCACAGGTACTGGGCATTGTTCTCACCAAAAGAGCAAATGGTTCATCCAACGGCGACCTCGCAGGTTTTCCACACCATGCGCTGGATACCTATCTCCATAAACTGGTAAAGGCCGGCTATCGTGTAGCCGTGTGCGACCAGCTGGAAGACCCCAAAATGGCCAAAGGCATTGTAAAACGCGGCGTTACCGAGCTGGTAACTCCCGGCGTGGCCGTCAACGACAAACTCCTGGAAAACGCCAGCAATAACTTCCTGGCGGCTGTCCATTTCGGTGGTGATGTAACGGGGGTATCTTTCCTCGATATCTCTACCGGCGAATTCTTTGTTGCCGAAGGCAGCATTGAATATGTGGATAAACTCCTCCAGAGTTTCCGTCCGGCAGAAGTACTGTTTGCCCGTCAGCAGCAGAAAAACTTTAAAGCCACCTTTGGTTCCCGATTCTTTACCTATACCCTGGAAGAATGGATCTTTACTTCCACCTATGCGGAAGAAATCCTTTTGAAACAGTTCCAGACCCATAGTCTGAAAGGCTTTGGCGTGGAAGGCATGCCTGCCGCCATTGTGGCCGCCGGCGCTACCCTCCACTATCTCAGAGACACAGAACACCCGCACCTCCAGCATATTACCCGTATGCAGCGCATCAACCAGGACGATTTCCTCTGGATGGACCGCTTTACTGTACGTAACCTGGAACTGCTCAACAGCAGCGTAGAAAATGGCCATACCCTCCTGAAAGTGCTGGACAACACCTCCACTCCTATGGGCGCCCGACTGCTGAAACGCTGGCTGGTATTCCCGCTGCGTCATAAAGACCGTATCAACGAACGTCTTGATACGGTAGAATACCTGATCAAAGAAACGGAGCTGGCCAGGGCACTGGAGCAACACCTGAAACAAACCGGCGACCTGGAAAGGCTGGTATCCAAAATACCACTGAAGAAGATCAATCCACGCGAGGTGATGCAGCTGGCACGCGCCCTCCAACAGGTGCAGGCCGTAAAAGACCTGCTGGGCAATACCCTCTCCGACTACCTGCGCAGCCTGTACGAAAAACTGGACCCCTGTGTACAGATCATGGACCGTATCCTGAACGAGTTACAGGAAACACCTCCCGTACTGGTCAACAAAGGCGGCGTCATCAAAGATGGTATCAACGCGGAGCTGGATGAACTGCGTGGCATCGCCACCAAAGGCAAAGACTACCTCCTGCAGATACAACAGAAAGAGTCGGAAGCCACTGGCATCCCTTCACTGAAGATTGCCTTCAACAATGTATTCGGCTACTATCTTGAGGTCACCAATACCCATAAAAATAAAGTTCCTGACACCTGGATACGTAAACAAACGCTCGCAAATGCGGAACGTTATATTACGCCGGAGCTGAAGGAATATGAAGAGAAAATTGTTGGTGCGGAAGATAAGATCCTGGCACTTGAAACACGCCTCTTCGATGAGCTGCTGGCATCACTGCAACCGTTTATTTCTCCGGTACAGCAAGATGCGCAGATACTGGCGCGACTCGATTGTCTGCTCTGCTTTGCGCACAATGCCGTGCAGTATAAATACCGCCGCCCCGTGATCACTGATGGCTATGAGCTGCAGATCAAAGAAGGCCGCCATCCGGTGATTGAGCGCGGGTTACCGCCGGGCGAAGCCTATGTAAGCAATGACATTAGTCTGGATAAAGATGACCAGCAGATCATCATCCTGACCGGCCCCAACATGAGTGGTAAATCGGCGCTGCTGCGCCAGACGGCCCTCATCACGCTGATGTCGCACATGGGTAGCTTTGTGCCGGCCAGCAGTGCGGAAATAGGCCTGACAGACAAGATATTCACCCGGGTGGGCGCTTCTGATAACCTTAGTGGTGGCGAGTCTACCTTCATGGTGGAAATGAACGAAACGGCCAGCATCATCAACAGTATCACGCCAAGGAGCCTGGTTATACTGGATGAAATTGGACGTGGTACCAGCACTTACGATGGTATCTCTATCGCCTGGAGTATTGTGGAGTACCTGCATGACATGAGCGGCCATCAGCCTAAAACGCTGTTTGCCACCCACTATCATGAGCTGAATGAGCTGGAGAACAAGCATAAACGCGTAAAGAATTACCATATTACCAATATGGAATCCGGCAATAAGATCATCTTCCTGCGTAAACTGGCACGTGGTGGCAGCAGACATAGCTTTGGTATCCATGTAGCTAAAATGGCCGGCATGCCGCCAGAGCTGATCAACCGTGCCAATGAAGTACTCGCACAGCTGGAAGAGAAGCATATCGACAGTGCTTTGCAGCAACAGGTGAAGAACATTGCTTTGCCAACACAGAAACTTCAACTGAATATCTTCGATGCACATAGCGATACCTTTAAAGATATCAGAGAGAAGCTCACGCATGTTGATATCAACAGGCTGACGCCAGTAGAGGCTTTGCTGAAACTGAGCGAGATTAAAGGAATGATTGGTGAGTAACACTTAAATAAACAAACCCCATCAAAGACCAACAATACCGGACTTTGATGGGGTTTGTATTAATTTCTTCCTTCTACTTACAATAATTACAATCCGGTAAAGTACATTTCTTTATCAATGACTGGTATTGCTCTTTTACCGCTGCTGAAGCATTATTAAGTGATTTCTCCAGATATTTTTTACCTTCCTCCTGCTGACAGTTCCGTTGAAGTAATAAACCATATGACAGATAACGGTCCGGGTTATTTATCTGTTCCATTTTAGCTGAGATCCCTTTTAAAAAGAATTGGTTAATTGCCGGAGGCGTACATTGCTGCATAATCAACTCCCAAAAATATGTGTAAGACATATTATACCTGGTAGTATATGCATCAACTAAGTTTTGATACACCTCCCAATTGTCTCCTGCCTTCGCATAATATTTGATCATGTACATGGTCGAATCCTTGTAATTCAGGGAGTCATTTGATGATCTAACCGCCAGATATGCATGTAATATCTTTGTATATCCTGCAACATCTTTTCTTTTGGCATAATCCCCACCATTCTTGTATAAATTCACCCAAATTTTATCCCTCACTTCATCACCAAAAAGGCTTTTGAATTTAATTGCATTATCAATTACAAACTGATAATACTTAAAATCAACAGGAAAGAGACTGATAACACCCCAATTAACTTCTGAGAAAAGGTTTGTCTGCGTTGCAAGATATTTTGCCACCACACTGCTATCCATCGTTCCATTCGGTTTATTAAAATAATCTTCATAGAATTGAGGATAAGACAATTTAAAGTCAGCTGTGATACCTTTTGCAATACTTAGTGAATCATTCGTCGCAGCAATGGCTTTATTGATAAACTTTTTAAAGTCCCCGATCTGATAGGGAATTTTATCAGATCTGAAATGCACTTTCAGGTCACTATCTAAGATGATGATGGTTGGTACCGATACAAGACGATACTTCTTAGCGATATCTATCCCAAATCCCTCTTCAAGATCATAGGACAGCGGTACATAATTCGCCTGGATTAACGCACTAATACTGGAATCTTTCAGGGTTACCTGTTCTATTTCACGACAAGGAACACACCAACTCGTATGGCAATACAACAAGAGACCTTTATGTTCCTTTTTTGCTTTTTCCAGCGCAGACGAGAGGTCTTTTTCTTTAAACAGTGCGTTCTGTGCCAAAGCGGGTTTACAGATTATTACCTGCAAGATCATCAACATTTGCAGGATCAGGCCCGGGGATCGAAAAAAATTTGAGTTAACGATAGGCGTTCTCATGGAAATTAAAATTTTCTTGTTACAAAATTCTTATCTGCATTGAAAAAGGCTGACCATAACGGCCAGCCTTTTCACCTTATCTTGTTAAAATTCTAGTATCCTTTTTGTGACTGTGCAGATTTTAACTGCGGATTTCTGTCGATGGCAGACTGAGGATAAGGCATTACAACAAACTTGTTGTCCCATACCCTTTCCTGTACCAATGAATTATTCAGGTCAGTAATGTTATTCATTACATTGCCGGCGATATTCCATCTGCGGATATCGTAGTAACGCTGGCCTTCTCCTGCGAGTTCTATCCTTCTTTCATTTCTGATCAGGTCTCTCAGGCTTTCTTTAGAATTGTATACAGACTGGTCTACAGCAGGCATACCGGCCCTGTCTCTGATATCATCCAATGCAGCGTAGATAGTGGCATCAGGTCCGCCTACTTCGTTCTTAGCTTCTGCATAAGCTAATAAAATCTCCGCATAGCGGATGATAGGGAAATCCTGTGCGCCATCCCACTCTGTGGTGTTGTAAGCAGGATCTACCAGTTTACGGAAGTTATAGCCGGTTTTACTGTTGTTGTTATTTACACCGGATTTCCAGGTGAAAGTATAACCAGGGGAATACCTGTTCCAGGTTGCAGAAGGAAAGAGGATGCTGGCATAGAACCTGGTATCCCTGTTTTTGAACTCAGCATAGAAAGCAGCATTGGAGTTACCATCGTTGAAGTTAGTCGCTCTTGCAGCAGGTGTTTGCGGCACAAAAGCGCTGCCATTACGGTTCCAATAAGCATTTACCAGGCTTTGCGTAGGTGTGATAGAACTCCATCCACCCAATGCTGATGGCGGCATCAGTGTATTCAGACCATTACCCCAAACGTAGGAAGAATTAGTAATTGCCTGGGAGGCCAGGATCACTTCTTTATTCGTTGTTTCATTAGCTGCCCAGAATTGTTGTTCGTAGCTGGATAAACCTTTGTAGAACTTAGTTTTATCTGCATCGCTGGCGAAATCAACATAACCGGAGAAGTCATCGCTCATATCAGCAGTACCAACGCTTGCCACGCGGAAGAGCTGATATCCCAGTCCCATCACTTTCTGGGCGCTGGCTACTGCATCTGCATATTTGCCAAAATGTAACTGGATACGTGTCAGCATAGCCCAGGCTGCACCTGAAGTAATGCGGCCCGTTTCATTACCGGTACCACCGGCATAGGAAGCTGGTAAGTCGGTTACGGCTGCCTGTAACTCAGCGATAGAAAAAGCAATAACATCCGCCTGAGGAGCAGGGGCGACAGCTGTTTCGGAAGGATCTGTATACTGATCTTTAATTAAAGGAACAGGTCCGAAGGTGGCTGCCAGTTCATAGTAAACGAATGCTCTGATGGCGCGTGCTTCTGCGGTATATCTTTTTTTGACCTGGTCAGTAACAGGTGCTTTGTCGATATTGGCCAGGAAATAGTTCAGACTTCTTAATGCCTGGTAACGGCTGCCATATCCTGCATCCATGGAAGGATCGATATTACCACCACTGATGTTGGTAGCAGTACTTTCCCAAGGATATTGCGCGAAGGTGTTATCGGATTTACCATCGTCGTACGCGTACATATAACCTGTTTGCAGGTAGCCGTAGCAGGCATTTAAAGCCAGCAATGCGTCATTAGAGGATTTCCAGAAGGAGGCCGTGGAAATCGTATCATTTGGTGTAAGGTCCATCTTCTTGTTACAGCTAACAAAAAGGCTTACGGATAATATAGATATTGCTATAATAATTCTTTTCATAAAATACTTTTTAGAGGGTCAGGTTAATACCAAATGAATAGGATTTCAACTGAGGAAAACTAGCTCTGGTGGAAGCTGATTCCGGATCGAAGTCTTTCATTCGATGGTCCCCTCTTACAGTAAATGGATTTGCGGCAGCAACATAAACTCTGAGTTTCTGCAGGTGTGCACGTTGTGCAACCTTTTCAGGCAGTGTATATCCTAAAGACATTGATTTTACCCTGAAGTAGTCTGCATTGAACAGCCAGAAGCTGGATACCTGTAAGTTCTGAGAGTTGGCAGCAGATCTTAAAACGCGTGGATATGCTGCGTTTGGATTCGGGTTGTCTTTAGTCCAGCGGCCAAGCACATATTCTTTTACACCAGCGCCGTTGAAGAATGCCTGTGAAGCCTCTGCATCCAGGTAAACTTTCACACCTTGTACACCTTGTCCAATGATAGAGAAATCAAAATTTTTATAGCTTGCCGAAGCATTCAGACCATAGGTAAGATATGGTACATCATTACCGGTAACGACTCTGTCATCAGCATTGATCACGCCATCATTATTCTGGTCAACATATTTAATATCTCCGGCTTTGGTACCAGAAAACTGTTTGGCATGTTTTGCCACTTCAGCATCTGTTGTAAACAGGCCATCTGCCTGGTACATATAAAAATCACCAACGGAACCGCCTACACGCTGGATATAGTTACCATTGATAATATCGGTACCATTATTCAGTGTGAGGATCTTATTTTTTATGGTAGAGAAATTACCGCCTACTGCATATTTGAACTCACCTACATGATCGCTGTAACCCAGGGTCAGTTCCAAACCCCTGTTTTGAACGCTACCCATATTTCTGGAAGGCAACTGTGCTTGGGAAAGTCCGGCTTCGTAAGGTACAGAAGCATCCTGTAGCAGGATATCGTTTGTCACCTTATTGAAAACATCTAACTGCAGCGAGAGTTTATTTTTAATAAAGCTTGCATCGATACCGATGTTAGACATGGTTGTTTTTTCCCAGGAAAGCGTGTTATTCGCAAGTCTGCCCGGAGAAACGCCATCCTGCTGCTTTTCATCGAGGATAGCAACGGTAGATGAGTTTAACCCATCATAGAAATCGTAGTTACCAACGTTATTGATATTACCTAATTTACCCCAGGAACCTCTCAGTTTCAGGTCAGTAACAATCGGATTATTTTTCAGGAACGCCTCCTGACCGATGCGCCATCCACCGGAGAAGGAAGGATAATAACCCCATCTGTGGCCAGGTGCAAATTTGGACGACTCATCTCCTCTCAGGTTAGCTTCGAGGAAGTATTTCTCACCATAAGAGTAATTAAATCTTCCGAATAAGGAGAACAGTGCATACTGTTGTGTTCCACCACCGGCAGTTGTATTCAGCGGATCAGTAGAACCAGCATCAATAGCATTCAGGCTGTTGGTTACAAAGTTTTTCCTGATTACACCGATATATTTTGTTTTGTTATTTTCGAAGGAAGTACCACCCAGTAACTGGCCAAAATGGTTGCCAATATGTTTATTATAGCTTGCTGTTAACTGACCGAGCAAGTTGGTAGTATTATGCCATACTTCTGTTAACTGGTTTACATTCACCGCAGTGGAAGCAATAGGCAGACCGGTATTAAAGTTATTAATCGGGTCCATTCTATTAATAAATGCAGCACTATCTGAATTGAAACTATTATAGGAAAACAGCCCACTGATGTTTAAATCTTTAATGGGAGTATAGGTACCATTCAGGTTACCGATAAAGCGGTTACCACCGGTATTAGCTCTGCCTCCCTCCTGTAACATTCTGATAGGGTTATCTTTTGCCAGCGTTGCGTCAATTACGCCGCCGTTAATACTTCCCCACTGGCCATTGGACTGTTTATTTACCAATAAAGGTGTAACGCGGTTTAAGCTAACAAAACTCAGGTCACCACTTTTGCTGTTCACTTCTTCTCTGACATAGGAGATGTTAGTTCCGATTTTGAATTTTTCAGATACCTGTGACTCTACATTGGTTCTGAAAGAATAGCGGTTTAATGCTTTATCCGGGATTAATGATCCCTGGTTAAAATAGGCGCCGCTGAAATAATAGCGTGTTTGTCCGCCGCCGGAAACGCTCACCTGGTGTTCAGTGATAGGCGCTGAATTTTTCAACGCGAGGGAGTACCAGTCTGTATTAGGGAAGCTATCCGGGCTGGAGCCGGTTTTAATTTTATTGAGCTGGTCAGCAGTGAATACCGGCGTTCCGCCAGCGTTAACAGATGCCTCATTACTCAGTACTGCATAGTCATAGGAACCCAGCATATGCGGCAGTACAACGGCTTTTTGTAAGCCATAGTAGCCGTTATAGTCTACCGTTGGTTTACCTGATTTACCTTTCTTGGTAGTAACCAGGATAACGCCGAAAGACGCTCTGGAACCGTAAAGAGAAGAAGCCGCAGCATCTTTCAGCACGGACATACTTTCTACATCAGATGGGTTGATTCTCGCGAAGTCGCCTGCTGTAACCGGTACTCCGTCAACGATGAAGAGCGGACTGGAAGTTCCCAGGTTACCACGACCTCTAACGTTTATGGTTCCAATATCACTGCCTACATCACCAGGACGCGCCAGTACCACCATGCCAGGGATCAGCCCCTGTAAGGAGTTGGTCAGGGAGGTTACCGGTCTGTTTACGATTTGTTCCTTGTTTAAAGTATTTACGGAGCCGGAGAGGTTCACGCGTTTCTGTACACCATAAGCCACTACCACTACTTCATTGATACTGGTTTCAGATGTTTTTAATTTAATATGGAAATCACCACCTTTTACAGGAATTTCCTGGCTGGTAAAGCCGATGGCAGAAATCACGAGTATCGCTCCATCAGGGGCGTCGAGGGTGAATGAACCATTATTGCCGGTGGTGGTACCTTTTGTGGTGCCTTTAACCACTACAGAAGCACCAGGGACAGGCTCTCCGTTGTTGTCAGTCACCGTACCGTGGATAACTGCGGCAGGGCTTACTGTTGCAGCATCAGCCTTGAACAGTACTACCTTTGTACCTTTCATTATCTTCCAGGTCATGTCGGTTGAGCTGAGCATGGTGTTTAACGCCTGGTCAATGCTGGCGTTTTCGAGGGAAATATCTAATGGCTTATAGCTGCTGAAGTCAGCTTTGCTATAATAGAAACGGTATTCCGTCCGGCTTTCGATCTGTTTGAAAGCCTCATCAAAAGCAATGTTTTTTGATTTCAAATTGATCAGTCCCTGGGCATTATTTACGGCAGACACCTGTAATGTCAGGAATAAAAACAGTATCAATTTTAGTGTAAAGACAGATTTCCAGAGAGACAGCGATCGCCTCTCAGAGATACAACGAACTTTTCCTTTCATAAATGAGATTTTGGATTTGAATATGCATGATGCTGGTGGATAGGCATGGTAAGCCCTATCAGTTTTATTCACTGTTTATTTGTTCACTCGTTACTGATTTAATATTTCTAAAAAATAGTCACTGTGTTGTCGGCAATAGTATAGTTAAATGGTTTTACAAGCTTCAATATATTTAATACATCTTCCAGTCTCGTTTTATCAAAAATACCGGTGTATCTGTATGATAATGCGGTAGTATTTTTAAACTCAATTGTTACGTTATATTGTCTTTCCAGTTCGGTTGCTATTGTAGCAAAGGATTCATCTATAAAGCTAAGCTGGCCGTTGGTCCATGCGGTTTCGGCCACGGCGGCGTCTAGTTTTGTAACCTGTGTAAGATTGTAGCCAGTACTATTATTTTTAGACAGGACGATCTTCTCTGAGGGTTTTAAGATAATAGCTTTATTGCTATTTTTCATGTCGACTTCCACTTTCCCACGGATCAGGGAAGTCTCAAATTTTGCTTCACCCGGATAGGCACGAACGTTCAGTTCTGTACCCAGTACTTTGATATCGGCCTTTTCGGTGTGGATGATAAAAGGAGATTCTGCATTGTGTACCACGTCGAAATAAGCTTCTCCCGTGAGTGTTACCACTCTTGAGTTCACATCAAAATTTTTGCTGTAGGAGATCTTACTATCTGCATTTAACAGTACAGTTGTTCCGTCCGGCAGTTTAATTTTAGATTTAGACCCTTTCTGGGTGATCATTTCGCTGACGTTTATTCCTGGTCGGGAATCATCCATATCTGCTTTATGCAGGTAATTGTAGGATATTATCCCCAGTAATAATGGCACAGTGATCACGGCGGCAATTTTCAGCCATCCCCATTTATGGCGTTTTTCCTCTCCGGCAATCATCAGATCAGGCGTATGGTCTTCGTTGCCATCGGAATTGATATCCTGGCACATTTTACCATAGTAGTGGACAGCATAAGCCTGTAAAGCCTGCTCTGCTGCAGCTTCCCTGTCATCATCCTGTTTGATCAGCTCATCGTGCATAAACCGGAATTCGGGATATTTTGACAGCAGTACTTCCAGGTTCCGCAATTCTTCTGCGGAAGCATCACCTGTCATCTTCTTTCCTAACAGGTCATACATCCGCCTTTCTGTGATTTCATCCATTTGTATAGATAATAAGACTATCGAAATGAGGTTTACCGTGAGTCGTTTTAAAAATATTTTTTTACTGCGGTTATTTTTCGCCGGCGAGGTATTGCTGAAGGTGTAACCGGATGCGTTTCAGGGCGGTGCGCATATGGGATTCTATGGTATTCTGGGAGATATCCAGGACGGCGCCTATACGTTTATAGGAAAAGCCTTCTTCCTTGGCCAGGCGGAATACGAGCTGGCATTGCTGTGGGAGCGTAGATACTGCTTTTTCGATTTCCTGTTTAGTTTCATTTTTAATGTAGATCGATTCTGCGGAGCTGGAATTATCGGTGGCGCCGAATTCTTCCAGGGCGCTGGTAGCTTTTCTTTTCTCCTGTGTAATCCAGGTCAGGCAGGCATTTTTCACTGCTTTGAAGAGATAGAGCTCTAAGTCTTCAATATAATTGAGCCGGTGGCCCATTGTCCAGACTTTCAGTAAGATATCTGATACGATTTCTTCTGATGCTTCTGTATTTTTCACTAAGCTGTAGCAAAACCTGAACAGGCGTGGATGGAATTGAAGGAATATAGACTGATAGGCCTTTTCATCGCGCAGATACGCGATCCTGTTTAACAGATATGTGGAACTTTTGTCGACCATTTACAATCGCGATTTAGATAAAACGGCTGGTGTTGTGGTGTGGCAAGATAATTAATTTGACATGAAAACAAAAAAGCCTTCGCAGTTGCGAAGGCCTTTTTTGTTTCACTCTTTACTGTACTATCTAATCATCACAAATGATTACAAATTTATTGCATATCCCACCAAACACGGCCAGTGTAGTCATTTACATCTTTACCGTATTGGCCTGTTTTACCCATTTCGGTAACAGCGTCGCGCCAGTTTTGAACCTGTTCAGCGATGGTTGGCTGAGGCAGTGCCCAACGGCGTGGGATGGTAGTTGGCTCGTTACCTGCATTCTGTACCATTGGTTCGTAGTTCAGGATACCACCTACTTTCGGAACACCATTGAGTTTCCATGAACCCCATGCTTCCCATGGTGCTTTGAAGCCATTCAGGAACATCTGGATACCGATTTTCTCAAGATCACCGGCCTGGTCGCCTGTCAGGGCTACATTAGGGCTGCTGAGGTAAGTAGCGATAGCGTTAGCTTCCAGTGCTGTATAATCCTGGATACCAGCTTTTCTACCGATTTCATCATATGTATTTACGGATGCAGTGATACCGTTGTTATACTGAGTTTGTGCATCATAACCAGTGATGATACCCCGAACAGCCAGTTCCGCGAGGATGAAGCACTGTTCGGCATAGGTGATGATTGGTTGTGTGTAGATACCTGCAGGAGTATATTCAGCTTCTGAGTTGAATAAACGCATCTGTAAGTAAGACACCGTATCGATTTTTCTGTTAACGGTAGTTGCGCCGAACTTCATATCATAGCTGCGAACAGCGAAATAGCCAGCATAAGCTGCATCTTTACGTTTGTCCGGCGATGCAGGTACCCCTACATATCTCGCACCATTATACGTAGCAGAAGCAGAGAATACGCCACCAGCTTTCAGACTGTCGAAAGCTTCCTGGGTATAACCATTTTTCTCGAAGAACAGTGGCAGACGTGGATCTTTGTTGGCCACCATGTAATCGATCATATTTTTAGAACCTACTAAAGGTACGCTGGAAGCCATGTTCCAGTTACCGGCTTTCGCGAAGGCATCCGGACCGGAGACAAATTTCCATTCTTCCGCGATGCTGGTAAACAGGCCTGCCGGACTAGCCAATACATCATTAACGATAGCAGTAGCTTTAGCCTGATCTCTTTTCAGTACACGCATAGCCAGTCGGAGACGCATTACGTTACCTGCTTTAGCCCAGTTATTTGCATTACCATTGTAAAAGATATCGTAGCTTCCTGCACCTTGTTGATTAGGTAGTTTGGAGACAATACCTGCTACTGCACTTTTCAGTTCAGCGTCCAGGCGATCCAGCAGGACATCCTGTGTATCGTAGGTAGGCGTAACGGTTCCACCATAACGGGAAGCAAAAGCCTTTGTGTAAGGAATGCTACCATTTGATTCAGACACTCTCCATGCAGCATATGCTTTCATAATATCAGCGATGGCGCGGATATTTGTATACTTAGCTTTATTTGCATCAGCCATTTTTGCTACAGTAGAATCAATATCTACCAGGTTTGGCCCGATGTTTTTATAGAAAGTTGCATAGAAGTCGTTGGTATTGCTGGGAGAAAACAGGCGACCCAGTGAGGCTCCCGGTGCAGGAACGCCAAACTGCATCCACTGCATGGTGTATTGGTAGCAATCGTAGAACCAGTCGAAATCGCGGTCAACAATTGCTTTACCTGGCAAAATCAGCTGCATTTCCGGTGCAACACCTGGGCTTACCTGCGGGTTCTGGTTAAGGTCTTCAAAACCTTTAGTACAAGAAGCAAGGGACAATCCCAGCATTGCCGCACCAACTCCAATTTTATATAATGATTTCATAATATTTTTTCTTAGTAGTTATACAACAAGATTAGAATCCGATCTGAATGGTAGCGCCGAGATTACGGATAAATGGTACACCACCGTATTCAGAGAATGCAGCTGTTGCATTATTACGAACTGCTTCAGGATTGATATGATCTGGCAGGTTGTTGAAGAGGTAACCCAGGTTTCGACCTACGAGTGATACACGAAGGCTGGTCATTTTCCAACGATTTACCAGTGCAGCAGGCAGCGAGTAACCCAGGGAAACTTCACGCAGTGCTACGTAAGAAGCGTCGAATACAGAAGCTTCACGGATACCGATACCCCAGTCACCGATCATACCATAGTATTGTAATGGGTCCAGCGGATCAACATAACCTTTATCATAAGCTTCCTGGTAAGTCATACCACCTACGTTTACATTACTCATACCGGCTTTATTGCTGAAAGTACCGTCAGCGATCACACCATCAGGGATCATACCGTTATTATGTGTTACGCCGGAAGCATCTTTCCAGGTGATACCGCCATGAGCAGCATCACGACCACCGATGGTATTGGCAGTGTTACCACGGCCGGTACCATATTGGTGAGAAGCGGAGAAGAAGTCGCCACCGATACGTGCCTGGATCAGTACACCGAGGCTCCAGTTTTTGTAGGAGAACTGGTTAGAGAAGCCCAGGTTCCAGTCTGGCTGGATATTACCAACTACCGCATAACCACGTCTGTATTGTGCACCGAAGTCATTACCTGAAGGATTGAGGTCAATGATTTTCTGACCTTTGCTGTTACGGGTATAACCATAATCTGTTTCGAGATCACCGTAAGCACCACCTACCTGTGCAACAGCTCTAACACCCTGATCTTCACCGAGGGTATATGATTTCACGCCAGGAGCCAGGTCCAGGATTTTATTTCTGTTACGGCTACCGTTCAGGGTAACATCCCATGTAAAGTTCTTGCCCTGGATAGGTGTACCGTTGATTGCGATTTCGATACCTCTGTTGCGCATAGCACCAGCATTGATCCAGCGGCTTGTTACACCACTTTCCTGGGTAGTACCTAAAGGAATGATCTGGTTGGTTACAATAGTGCGATACCAGGCAGCATCAATACCGAGTCTGTTGTCCAGGAAACGGATGTTGGCACCAAATTCCCAGCTTTTTGCGATAGAAGGTTTCAGTTCCATGTTAGGCAGCTGACCATTAGGGTAGAAAGTAATCAGGGGTAATGAAGACCCTGTACCATTCCACGCGCCTGAATTGTAGTAACCGGAGTTGATCTTGAATGGCTCTGTATCGCCACCTACCATAGCGTAGGAGCCACGGAGTTTACCATAAGAGATCCAGGAAGGCAGGCTGCTTTTCAGTGTTTGGGTGAACTCCCATGCAGCACTTACAGAAGGATAGAAGTAGCCGTTGGTAGTTTTACCATAACTGTTTTTAGGATAAGTCAGGGAAGAAGACCAGTCGTTACGGCCGGTTACATCCAGGAACAGTTCATTGTTGTAGCTGAAGCTGGCAGCGAAGAACAGGGAGTTGATACGTTTACGCAGTAAAGGGCCGTTATCAAACTGTACGGCGTTCACGCTGTTGGTGAGGTCATACATAAATGGAATACGCAGACCACCTACAGAGTAGTTGTTATATTGTTTACCGATACCGCTGTTCCATGCTTCTGCACCTAAAGTCAGCATAGACCCTTCGAATTTCTTAGGCAGTTTAGGTGTGATTTGAGCGAGACCGGTGAAGGTATATTGTGTTTTGTTTACACCCGCTTCAGAGTAGAAGCCGTCAGCACCCAGGAAGCCAGCAGAAGTACCTGCTTCTTTACGTTGGTCGGCAGATTGTTCGTTGCTGAAGTTAGCTTTACCGATCAGTTTCAACCAGTCGGTTACAGTAGCGTTGATGGCGAGGTTACCCATGAAAAGGTTTTCTCTGCGGCTCCAGCTGTTGTAAGCATTCTGGAAGAAGTAGTCAGCACCAGGATGAGAACCCAGGTCAGCACGGCCACCATTGGCACCGGTATAATTTTCAGCACGGCCCCAGTAGCTAGGATCGTAGTTACGAGGGAATACATATACCCATTTACGACCGATGTTGTAGCTGGTATAGTCACCACCCTGACGATCCGGGTTTAAAGTTTTAGAGTTGGCATAAGTTACACCTACGTCAGCGCTCAGGTATTTGGAGATCGTCTGAGAGCCTTTGAAGGAAAGGCTGTTTCTACCGAAGCTATTGTTAGGAGAAACGGAGTTATTATCGAGGTGAGAGTACGATAAGCGGAAAGTTCCTTTATCGTTACCACCTTCCATAGAAACGTTGGTATTAAAATATTTTCCCGTCTGATACAGGTCAGTAACGTTATCAGGACGTGCGATATATTTAGCTTTGGAGCCATCAGCGAGGGTTACTTCAGAACCATCCATTTTAGAACCGAAGCTATAACCACCTACGGAGTTATCATAGGTACCGTATAAACCCTGACCGAATTCATTCTGCATGTCGATTGGGCCACGGTAAACTTTTTCCATCTGTGCGGTCTGGCTAACATTTACACCGATACCTTTTCTCATAACACCTTTTTTGGTAGTAATGAGGATGGCACCGTTGATAGCACGGGAACCGTACAACGCAGTAGCAGCAGCGCCTTTCAGTACAGATACAGACTCATAGTCATCCGGGTTGAGATTTTTCAGCACGTTACCGAAGTTTACGTCGTTTGCAGTAACATCGTTTTCGAAGATTACTCCATCTACCACGAAGATAGGCTGATCTTTACCGTCAAGGGTTTTAGCACCACGAAGGATAATACGTGGAGCCGCCTGCGGACCACCAGCAGCGCTGGAGATATCCACACCGGCTACTTTACCTTGCAAAGCAGAAACAGGGTTTACCTGGTTTGATTTTGCGAGGTCGCCGCCTTTTAATTCAGTAATAGCATAACCGAGTTTACGTGATTCACGTTTCATGCCCAGTGCAGTTACTACTACTTCATTCAGATTTTTGTTGTCTTCTTTCAAGGTAATAGTGATCGTAGATTGATCACCTACAGGAAATTCCTGGTTGGCATAACCGATGTAAGATAATACCAGTGTGGCGTTGGGAGTCACCTGGATTTTAAAGGAGCCGTCAGCGGCCGACATAGCGCCGTTGGCAGTACCTTTTTCTTTCACTGTTACACCAGGCAACAGTGTTCCTTTTTCATCTTTTACGGTACCCGTAATAGCTTTCTTAGATTGCGCCAGTGCAGTAATACAGCAGCATAAGAAAAGCAACGTGGTGAGAAGAAATGATCTTCGCATAGCTTCCTTTTAGGTTTAATTTATAACAAGTGAGTCAGTCACATAAGCACAGAATACGACAATAGGAAAATAGTTGGCCTCCTAAGTTGGTAAGCTCACATTAGCATTTTGGTTTCCGTCCGTATTTGATGGTTCGCGTGCATGGAATTACTCCGTAGCATAGTGATACTTCTATGAAATCGCGCTTATCTACAGGTAAAACGTTTTAGTAAAACGTTTTAGCAACATTTCAATAAAAAAAACCTGTAAAGTTCCTGTGCTCTTCCGGATCAATTTCACTTACAAGTTTTGTGCGATTTGCATGAAATAACAAACCAAACATAGTCATAATTACGAGATTGTCAAAAAAGAATTAACATTTTTTTTATTTTCCTTTCACACTTTTTTAAAGGTGAGAAAATAATATTCTTCCCAAATAAAATACTACCACAGGCGTTTTACGTCGTTTTTTATCTCCCTTAAAATCACCTGAAACATAAGCCGGATACCGAACTATATCATTTCTTCCTACAAATATTTCACAAATAACAACCGATTGAAATTGATTTAAAGCTGATTTTTTATTACCTGAGAGATGTATTGTGCATTTTTTTGATTTCTCTCTCTTCCATCATCCGAATCTCGCACGCCCGCGCGTAATATTCATTTTTTTTTAACTCCTTCCCTGATTTTAAGTATTAATTGTATTTCTGACCATTATAAAATTCTCACAAATAAAAAACGGCTTGCGCTCAAAATTGAACACAAGCCGTTTTATTTTGGAAGTCGCCGCTACTCAGTGGCAACAGCCTTCTCTATTAATAACTATAATCATTTCTGTAATATGTCACACCACGTTTATCCGCAGGAACCCAGAATACCGGAGAAGTAAAGTTGTCTTCCGCTTTTACTTTCAGATAGTTTTCTGTGTTAGTCTGGAACTCTTTGTTCGGGTACCTGATTCGCTCTGCAACAGGCTTCATCACTTTACCGCCAAAGGTAAATGGCTCCAGTTTAGGGTGACGCGTACGACGCAGCTCCGTAAATAATTCATATGCATTTGGCAGGTTCATATGAATATATTTCTGTTGCATCAGTATCTCCATTTTATCTTCCACATTTGCAGCTGCATCAAATTTAGTACGTACAGTAGTAGCATACGTCTGTACATCAGCAGCGGCAGGAACGGCCGGACGCAGGGTTGTATTTGCTGCATAGGTGCTGATACTATTTACCCAATACCAATATTTGGTAGAGTGTACGATTTCATCAGCGATATGCTCACCGGCAGTTTTACCGGTGTTACCCAGGCCTTTCAGCTCAATTTCTGCCAGCAACAGATCCAGTTCGCCCAATGTCATCCAGGTTCCAGGGAAGGTATTACGCTGGTAGGTAGCATGGTTGTACATGGATTTGGCGTTCTGAGCCAGCGAAGAAGTCAGGTTATCTGCATAGGCATAATACCGCTCTCCTGCAAGGTATGCTGCTTCCTGTGCATCAGCATTCATGCTTACACCGCGGTAGTCACCGTATTTGGTAGGCATCGCAATAACCGGCAGACGAGGATCATCGGTACCTGGCTCATAGGCATCCGTACCGAAGTTCATGCGTTTCAGGATAGTATTTGGAACGAAGGTCGCAAATGTATTTTCATACCAGCCACGCTCCCAGGTACCACCACTCAGCGGATCAGCGGTATATGGCATTGTCCACACCGCATCGGTAGTTGGTAATGGTTTAGCCAGTTCTTCGGATAATACCTGTTTAGCCAATGTTGGATTTACACCGGCAATACGCACTGCATATTTAATACGCAGCAGACTGCAGTATTGCACCCAGGCATTGATCTGGCCCTTGCCTGCGAAGTCCTGCTTCACAAAGGTTCCTTTTTCCAGGTCAGTCAATTTGTTATACATCACGGGTAAGGTATCTGCGATACTCTTTAATTCACCGATAACGGTTTCATATGTTTTTGCAGGATCGTCATATGCTGCAAAGAAAGTTCCTGATGTACCTTTCCAGGCCTGGGTAAAAGGAATACTGTTTACCAGGTCTACCAGTTTCAGGGCGCCGTAATCTCTAACGATCTGCGTCAGCTTAATATAAAGCATGGCTTCATTACGCTGGTCTGCTGGTGTATTTCCATAATCATCCAGCATGGAACCATAGTTACGGGTCTTCAGGTAGAAGTCACTGAAATAATTCCGGATGGCACTGTCATCGAAACCATCACCATTGGCCAGGTCGTCGTAGGTAGAAAACCAGGCGTAGCGTGGTGTAATATAACGCTGACTGATCTGTGCATATCCAGGGATACCTTCTCCGCTATTAAGCTGGTAGTACCATTCTCCGTAATCGCCCACATATAATTTCCATCCATACATGGTGGCGGTAAACATGCCCGCAAATTTCTGACCCTGTGGAGGATTGGTCATTTCCGGATTTTCAAACTGTTTCTCCAGTTCTTTCTGACAGGAGGACATGGACCATGCCAGACATCCCATCAATATTATTTTAGAAAAATTGATCTTCATGTTCAGTAATTTTTGCTGATTAGAAACTAACATTCACGCCAATGCTATAAGTGCGTATAGATGGATAGAAAGAGTTTTCTATGTAAATGTCGGAACCGAGTGTAGACTCAGGATCAACGTTTGGTAATGTTTTATAGATATAGAACAGGTTACGTGCAGCTGCGGTAATTTTAGCTCCCTGCAGATGAACAGGCTTCAGGAACCTGGTAGGGATGGCATAGGAAAGTGACAGTTCACGAACTTTGATATAGTCGTTTTTGAACAGTCTGTCCGGACCCCAACCTGTGCTCAGGTCACTGATGTAAGTCTGATAATATGCGGTAGAAGAAGTAATGATATCGTTATTCACATAAGTGATTTTACCGGAACCATCATCCACAGCTTTCACACCTGGCAGCACCATACCATCATGGTAAACGCGGCCATCCTGTGCATTGGCAGGAGCTGGCTGACCATTTGTCCATTTTACGTTCTGCTTGGTAGTTTTATCGATGTAGTAAGTCAGACCACCATGATCTTCATCTCTGTATGCCAGTGTGTTTTTGGTAACACCTAAACCGGTGAGATAATAGTTGGTATAAGAGAAGATTTTACCACCGAATTTATAATCAAGACCGATATGTAAAGAAACGCCTTTGTAAGTCAGATCAGAGAATACGCCACCCAGCACCTTGGTTTGTGTATTACCCACTGTACTCAGTTGATCGCTGAGGGTGTACAGGCCATTCGCATTTACAATATTGTTGCCATTAGGGTCTTTCTTATAGTCGTACATCTGGATATCATTTACCGGACGGCCTTCAGCAGCTATCACTTTGAACCCTGCGTTGCCAGCAATATTGTTGGTGGTGATACCAGGGTAAAGTTTAAGTACTTTTGAACGCTGGCTGGCAGCATTAATACCTACTGTCCATGTCAGGTCTTTGGTCATTACCGGGATACCTTTCAGACTGATTTCATAACCCCAGTTTTTAACATTACCGGAATTGATTTTAATTGAATTATAGCCGGTAGCCGGAGAAAGATCTACACCCATAATCTGCTTATATACATTATTGGTATAGAAGGAGAAATCGGCACTCAAACGGTTTCTTTCAAAAAATCCTGCTTCAAAACCAACTTCGTATTCGCGTTTACGTTCAGAAAACAGCTGGTTGGCAAACATATCCTGTTGTGTGATAATAGTTGCAGCATTGTTGTAACCAACGATACTTCCTACCTCATAGGCTTTATAAGCGTAGTAGTTGGTATTGGTTCCTTTACCTACGTCAGCCCATCCAATGCGGAACTTACCATATTGCAGCTCAGGAATTTTGAGATCTTTGGTAAAGTCCCAGGTGAATGATAAACTTGGATAGTTAAAGGAGTTGTTACTTGGATACAGGGTAGAGTTCCAATCCTGACGATCGGTTACTTCCACGAAGTATTTATCTTTCCAGCCCAGCTGTAATGATCCGAAAACAGAATACACGATTCTGCTGCCGCGGCTGGAAGTTCTTGCTTTTCCTGCGTCTTCCAGGGAAGGGAATGTTTTACTGTTATTAACAGAGAACCATCCCGGAATACGGAATCCGCCGGTAGAACTGGCGAATACGCTGTTGTCATTATCCTGTTGTACGGAACCACCTGCCAACGCATAAACGTGGAGGTTTTTATTCACGAAATCGTGATTATAGGTAAAGTGCGACTGGTAGGTCTGGATGGTATAGTTATCACGTTTCTGTGAATACAACCCACCCTGTATTTCCGGTACTATCCTTGTTTCTTTGTCTTTACGCACGTAGTCTGTGTTCGTATAGTCGATACCGGCGAAGTTAACCATGGCGATATCATCTGTAAAGTTCAGGGTAGCTTTTGCAGACGAGATCATGTGCAATTTTTTATCAGTGCTGAAGTTATCGTACTGATTCCACCAGAAGTCGAACAGTTTAGTCACCATGTTTGGCAGCCCAACAGCGTCGAGGTCTGGTCTGTGGCCGGTTTCATCTTTATAAAACTGGCGGAGTTGCGACAGCGGATAATCGCGGTTCATACCCCATGCTACCAGTCCGTCGATAGAAGGGCGGCGGTTGTTGGAGGTAATGCTGTAGAGGTTGGAAGTAACTTCGAAAGTGGCAAATTTGGATGCTTTCATCTGTCCATTGAAGGAGAAAGTATTTTGTTTCTGCCAGGAGTTTTCGAGGATATCATCATAGCCATAGTTGGTATAGGATAAACGCATGCTTCCTTTGTCGCTGGAACCTGCGATAGCCACGTTGGTCCTGTTGGAGCTACCGTTCTGGAAGAGGCTCATGAAGTTATCCGGAACAGCGGAATATGGACGTACAGTACCGTCAAAATATCGGATAGGCTCATTATTGAATTTAGGACCAAAGCTGAAGCGGCTGCTGATGATCTGTCTTTGTCTTACGCCATTCACTACTTTATATGAGGTATCGTATGGAGAAAGGCCGGAACCATATTCATTCTGAAAATCGATATAGTTGACTGGTTTTTCCGTGGTACGTTGGTGCGACAGCGTTACACCGAAACCTCTGGCGTTGGCGCCGGATTTGGTGGTAATCATGAGTACACCGTTGGCACCTTTTTCACCATAGAGCGCAGTTGCTTTAGCGCCTTTCAGTACATCAATAGAAGCGATATCATCCGGGTTGATATCGTTGATACCTGAACCATAATCGACAGAGTGTAAAGGATCATAACCTCTTACAGCCATACTGGTAGGTGCATCGCGGATTACCACACCATCTACTACGATGAGTGGCCTGTTATTTACGCCATCGCCGCTGGTTAAGCTGGAGGCGCCGCGGATTTTGATATTGATACCAGCCATAGGGCCACCGGAAGCAGCAACGATACCTACGCCGGAAGCTTTACCATAAAGTGCCGCCACCGGGTTAATGGTAGTACCTGCAACAGTGATGTCATCCGCTTTGATGGTAGATACCGCGTAGCCGAGTGATTTACGGCTTTGTTTGATACCGAGGGCAGTTACCACCACTTCACCGAGACCTTTGGAGTCTTCTGAAAGAGAGATATCCAGCGTATGTTTGCTGACGGTGGATACTTCTGTTTTGCCATATCCTACCATAGAAACCTGGAGGATAGCGTTGGTAGAAACGGAGAGGGTGAATTTACCTTCCACATCTGTGGTGGTCCCTACTTTAGTTCCTTTTTCGATAATGGTAACACCTGGGAGTGGAATTCCTTTAGCATCATGGACAACACCGGAGATGTTCCGTTTGTCCTGCGCCAAAGCAAGTTGGCAGGTGAACATCAAAAGAAGCGCAAGTAAGCGTAGCGATCTTTTCATGGAGTACTGATTTAAGTAAAAGATGAGATGAATAGATGTGCAGAATTCACTGGGCATAGCAGTGGCTTTCCGCTATTTTTCGTGCTTGAAAAATCGGTTGATAAAATTTTGAATGTGGCATGCAATAATGCAAAGCATAGTCTGACACGTTAAACGTATATGCATGTACGTTATAACGTGTTGCTCATTGTTCTGAAACAACAAAACATAGGTTTACAGCAAGAAGAAGCATGGTATTACTTCTGCCGCAGCCGGATGTCACTACTACTCATTGCAAATAAAATACTGGTAATGTCTTAACTCATGATTGCTTATTCGAAATAAAAAATAGTACAGAGATTTTGATTTTTGCTCAATACGATGTCCTTCTTTTATTAGATTTTGGTTCTGTCAGTTGTTAGGTATAGTCACTAAAGGTGCGTAGTAAAACGTTTTAGCTACAGTCCTTAAAAAAAAGAAAGCCACTCAAATCATTTCATTAATACTGCTTTCTAACTCAAACTTAGGGAAAGTTTTATTGTTGTACAAACATTTTGTTAAAATTTTTTAGGCAGATAATTGTGTAGAGATTACACTTAGTCCCACTTATTTTATTTACCCGACTGGTACTTAATAAAACGCAGAAAGGACACCTATGGTGTCCTTTCTGCGTTCTGGATGGCGGCGTATACCTGCGGCGCGTGCAGCCATCCAGGGTAATAATAGAAAAACCTTAAGGTTTATCCCACCAGATATTCGTCATAAAAATATCTGCTCCCTGGTCTGCAATGGCGGCTGCCACATGCGCTCCGTTCACGTTGTACTCTCCTCTCGGATAGCGTAGCCGGCGTGGGATCTGACCGTTGGTTTCATTATTCTTATAATTCACCGGAACGAGTACGGGGTAGCCGGTGCGGCGCCAGTTGGCGTATGCCTCGTATTCATTCAGCAGTGTAGTGATATAATATTGCTCTGCAATGGCTTTTATCTGGGCATCCAGGGAGCCTGTCAGGGCTGCTGCCTGGGCTGTGGCGTACGTGGTAGCTGCCCCATCATCGTACACGATGCTGGAAGAATACAGTGTATATTGCCAGATGCCTGCCTTCACGCCTTCTGTAAAATAAGTAGCCGGCGTACCTGTCGTCCAGCCACGGGCAGCGGCTTCCGCCAACATCAGTTCTACTTCTGAATAGGTCATAAAGATATTGGGAGAAGTAGCCTGTGCCAGTACTTGCTTAGGCTGGGAATAGTGCGCTAAGTTAGGATCATCCACAGACGCAATGCCGTAAACAGGGTCCGACGTATTATCGTAACCGTTAGGAAGTCCCTTCTGTGCTGCAGGCACATCGCTGCCGCCAGGAGTGGAATCCGGCTTAGGCAGTTCACTGATGATCTGCAGGCGTGGATCGCTCTTTGTCTGCAACATTGTTATAAATGACTTCGAATATTTGATGGACATATTATCTTTCCCTGTTTGCCCACGGGAGTTTTGATAGGTACCGATCACATGGCTGTTGGGGTTATCATAATCTCCTTCTGCATGATGGATATAAAACACATCTTCTCTGGCTGTCATCACACCGCCGGAAATAGCCTGCTGTACAATGGCTTTGGCCTGTGTCTGGTCTGTCTTTTTCGTAAGCCTCATGCCTACACGCAGCATCAGGGAATAGGCCAGCTTTTTCCACTGTGAAGGGGTGCCACCATAACTGCTGATATCCGCAGTACCGGGATTTGCTTTAGCATCATCCAGCTGACCGGCAGCTTTCGCCAGTTCAGCCGCCAGGCCGGTATAGATCACAGACTGCTGATCATAGCCAGGATAGAAGTTCTGGTTCAGATAACCTAGTCCCATCTGTGTGTAAGGTACGTCACCATACAGATCTGTAATGCGCTGCAGTACTACCACCCTGCAAATACGTGCTATTCCCGCAAAGTTTGACAACGCAGGTACCGTGTCGGTCTGACTAATTATATCTGTAAGTATTTTAATTGCATTCGGATAAAAGGAGTTAAATGCTGCGCCACTATAATCATCATTATACAGGTATTTATCTCCAACATATGTAAGATTCAATGATGCAAAATGCTGAATCATCGGGCCACAGTAAATCAGATTGGCCCTCCATGCTTCATATTCACCGCCGGAAACAAACAGCAGTCCCTTGGTGAGTAATATGCCCGGAGGTACATTCTTAGCGGCGGTAGGATCTGTATTTACCTTATCAAAGTTCTTTGTACAAGCCGTTATACAGAGTATACCAGCCAGCAGCAACGCGGATAATTTTATATATATGGAACGATTCATAATCGGCTGATTTAATAATAAAAAACTTAGAATCTTACATTCAGGTTAAGTCCATAGCTACGTGCCTGCGGATATCCCATTACTTCAGCACCTTGTCCTGCACCACTGGTGTAGTTCGATTCCGGATCAATCCCTGGAAGGTCTTTGTAGATAATCCAGAGGTTGCGTGCTACGAAGGAGATAGAAGCTGCAGTGAGCGGTGTTTTGGCAATCACGGAACCTGGCAGCGCATACGTAAATATGACCTGACGCAACTTGATGAAATCACCTTTGTAAATGAATGGCTCTGCGATGTTGAATGCAATGTTCTGGTAGTAGCTCTGCGCATCTACGTTTTTGGTAACATATTTGGTAGGATCGTTAGGATCCTGTGCCTTGATGTTGATGCCACCTTCACGGCCCTGCAGGGTAGCCTTGTTCAGCCCGAAATAGTAGGAATAATCATTGGTACCGGAATAGATCTTATTGCCCCATTTGCTGTCTATCAGGAAGCTGAGGGAGAAGGCTTTATAAGTGAAGGTATTGGTCAGGCCCAGTGCATACGGCGCCACGCCGGTACCAAAAGCGGTATAATCACCCTGTAAAGGTTTGCCGGCACTGTTAAACAGGATATTACCCTGGTCATCTCTCTTAAACTTATAACCTACTATCTGACCATATGGCTTGCCTGCTATCTGTTGTATCGTTACGTTAAAGGTGCGGACATTGGATACCAACAGACTCGAAGTTCCGGCGCCCAGCTCTGCTACATCACTCTTGTTATAGGAGAAGTTAGGACTGATATCCCAGTTAAAATTCTTTTTACGTATAGCCGTTGCTGTTAATAACAACTCCACTCCTGAGTTTTTAACTTTTGCCACGTTGATAAAAGCAGTATTAAACCCGGAAGCATTGGAGATAGTATTCTGTATGATATCATTACGGGTAGTGCGGGTATAGTACGCGAAATCTGCACTAAGTCTGTTATCGAAGAACCGTGCTTCAAATCCCGCTTCATAACTGGCATTTACGTAAGGTTTGAGGCTGTAATTCGGTACTGCATAACTGCCGTCAGGCGCCTTTTTCACGTCAGCCACAGGTATTCCCAGGAAAGGATTCTGGAGCTGATAGGCCAGATACAACCGGTAAGGATCGGTATCCCCTCCCACTTCTGCCCAGGAAGTACGCAGTTTGGCATAATTGATCCAGGATGGCATCTTCACTGCATCTGAGAGTACAAAGCTCAATCCTACAGACGGATAGAAGATACTCCTTTCTGAAGGCGCCAGCGTGGAAAACCAGTCGTTACGACCGGTGGCAGTCAGGTACAGCCAGCTTCTGAAGGATAATTCCGCAGACCCGTAGAGAGAATTAATCTTCTTTTCGGCGATATCGTTCGTGACCGTTTTGGTCAGCAGGTTTGTCTGGTCATAGAAGTAAGGAATGATAAATGTGTTTCCTGTGAGGAAGAATTTATCCATTTTATTATGCATCTGGTTTCCTCCAACGAAAGCGGTGAGATGGAAATCTTTGCTCAATTGTTTATCTACTCCCAGCATGAAATCGGCGTTTACTTCATAGAAGTTCTGGCGGGACTGTTCGTTGATTTGTCCGCCGGTATTGTACGCGGTACCGGTAGGTGTGATGGCGAAGTTGTTGCGGTACCACATATCTGCACCTATACGGCCTTTTGCATAAAGCCATGGGAGGATATCCCAGCGGATTTCGGCAGAGTTGATAAAGCGATCACGTTTATCGTCCTGGTTGAAATCATATACAGAAAAGTAAGGGTTGGTAATATATTCGTTTGCCTCCCATCTTCTTTCGAAGCCGTTTGCATCCAGTTTATGATCACGGAGGGTGAGTACAGACAAGCTGGTAGGCAGCATATACAGGGAGAAGTTCGCATTACCGGGAGAATCGGACACCCTTGGACGGTTGTCTACTCTTTCACGGCTGTACTTGGCGTTGACCACCAAAGTGATTTTCCTTCCCAGCAGAGCGTTTACGTTCAGACTCAGGTTATCACGGCGCATACCTGAGTTAGGCAGCATAGCTTCATTCTTCATGTCAGTAGCGCCGAAACGGTAATTAATTTTTTCGTTCCCCCCGCTAAAAGCGATGGAGTTGGTGAAAGTGTAACCGCTTTTATAGAAATCTTTGAAGTTCGATTTTACTGCGCTGTACGGATGGGTATTTCCATCGAACTGAATAACGGGAGAACCATCCAGTTTTGCTCCCCAGCTGAAAAGACCTGCGGAGATAGCTTCTGCTTGTGACTGGGGTTTCACGCCATTGAGTCCCATCCCATAGTCGTATTGCCAGTCCAGGGTATTTACGATAGGTTTATCCAGCACGATGTTGCTGCTGAATTCAATACCTACCCCTTTCCGGTTGGAACCACTTTTTGTAGTGATGAGGATAACGCCATTTGATGCACGGGAGCCATAGAGAGCGGCAGCTGTACCGCCTTTCAGTACCGTCATCGTAGCGATATCATCAGGGTTGATACTGGTCATACCATCGCCGGCGTCCATACCGCCGTATTCGTTGGCACTGCCGAGATTACTATTATTGATGGGGATTCCATCCACAACTATGAGCGGCTGGTTATCCCTGTTTTTATCGATAGAGGTGTTACCCCTCATGACAATGCGGCTGGAAGCAGCAGGGCCTGTAGAGGCCATGGACACGTTGAGGCCGGCCACTTTACCGCTGAGAGAGGCTACTACGTTGGTACCGCGTGCCTGCGTCAGTTCATCGCCCTTTATTTCCGAGACGGAGTACCCCAGGGCCTTTTTTTCCTTTTTGATACCCAGTGCAGTTACCACCACTTCACTGAGGTTTTTATTATCGGCAGCCAGCTTGATGGCCATGGTACTGCCGGAAACGGTAACATCCTGTTCTACGTAGCCGATATACCTGAAAGTAAGTACAGTGCCGGGGGCTGCGCTCAGATGGAATGCGCCGGCGTCGTTCGTTGTGGTGCCTTTGGCGGTGCCTTTTACCAGTACTACCACACCAACCAGTGGCTGACCGGTAGCAGCATCTACCACCGTTCCGTCAATGGACTGCTGGGCTATGGCCGCAGGAGCTGCCAGGATCAGCAGCAGGAATAGAAAGATAGCATGAATAGAATTCTTGAACATGATACAGGTATGAAGTGAAGCAATAATTAACGTGCATTTTGGTTGTTTCTACGGGGTAATGGGACAACAGGAATAATGATTATTGAATCTCTTTTCGTAACGATACCGCACATACGATCTATTTATGCTAACAAAAAACAATAAAAAGTGTTGAGATTCCGGGGGAGATATTTGGGAAAACAGCAAAAAAAATCCAGCATCCTGGGATGCTGGAAATATATTCGGTGCCGCCTATACGAAAGGTTCGCTAAAACGTTATAGTAGGACGGCTAATCATTTACGGGAAGAAGGCCTGATGATCAGGTCGAGTGGTAATACCACCTGTTGCGGTTCGGTACCCGGGTGGTTGAGTTCCTGCATGAGGATCTGCACGATCTGCTGGCCGATTTCCTTAACAGGCTGTGCTACGCAGGTAATGGCCGGACTATGCAGGCGGAAGATATCATGGTCATCGAAGCTCACTACGCCAATTTCCTTGCCGATGGCGAGGCCCAGGCTACGGATACTTTCAATGCCATAGATGCCCAGGTAGTTGGTTGCAAAGAAGATGGCATCCAGTCCTTTCGTGTTGGTGATAAACTTTTTGATTTCCTCGTCAAATCCTTCCCTTTCCTGGTCGAAGGCTAATTTTTTGACGAGAGATTTATTCACCGCGATGCCGGCATCTTTCAGTGCACTGAGATAGCCGTCCAGACGGTCTTTCATCTGCACCTGATCAGAAGTGGTGGTGATGATGGCAATCTTTTTATATCCCTGTTTGATCAGATGGGCAGTGGCATCTTTGGCGCCTTTGAAGTTATCCACTACTACATAGCTGGAATCCACATGCGGGAAGTAGCGGTCCATCAGTACGATGGGCTTGCCGGCTGTCTGGAGCAGTTCAATGTCTTTGTCCAGGTTTTTCGTGGGCGTAATAATATAACCATCTACCTGGCGGTATTTGAGTACGTCCAGGAGGCCGCGGGCTTTTTCGGTATTGTCTTCCGTGGAGCCATACAGTACCTTGTACCCCGATTTATCGGCTTCATCTTCCACTACTTTTGCGAGTGTGGCGAAGAAGCTGTTGGCGATATCTTCTACGATGAGCCCGATTGTTTTGGTTTTCCCGGTACGCAATCCTCTTGCCAGCTGATTTGGTTTATATTTCAGCTTACCGGCGATTTTCTGAATTTTTTTGCTAACCTGATCGCTGATTCTTTTCTCTTTTGCCTTACCATTCAATACGAATGAAACAGTGGTGGGAGAAACGCCTGCCTGTTTAGCAATATCTTTAATAGAGATACCTTTCATAATAAGTAGTATGCTATATCGATTTAGCTCAGCGTAAATTACAAAATGAAGCTGAAATTTACATAGTTGTACGAATTATTCCAAAAGAAGAGCGGAAAACGGTAAGCCTGTGATTGTTTAATTTGTATCACATAAAAAGGTCATTTTCGGAAAGATGATATTTTTTTAACCAAATTTTAATAATTTGGCAACATTCATAGGACAATGGTAATACTCATGAAACAAAAATTGCCATAATAGGAATTCTTAAAATTAATACGTGAATGAAACCCATTCTTATTAAAGTTGGGGCCTTTGCCGATAACCAGATCACTATTATCGAAAGATGTGATCCTTATTTCAACACACCATTTCACTTTCATGCCGAATGTGAGCTGGTATTTGTGACGGAGAGCCATGGAAAGCGCATCGTGGGCGACAGCATAGAAAGCTTTGAGGAGGGCGACATGGTATTTCTCGGGCCACATATACCGCATGTATGGTACAACGACGAGGCCTATTACAAAGGGGATGAGAGCCTGAAAGCTCGTTCTGTGGTGATTTATTTCCCGAAAGACATCTTCGGGGAGAAATTTTACGGCCTTCCGGAAACCAAGGCGCTGAGTGAGTTATTCCATAAAGCGCAGCGTGGTATGAAGATCACTGGCCCTACCTACGACCTGCTGAAGCCGGAAATCCTGTCTTTACCCCGCAAAGAGGGACTTGAAAGGATTATCTCCCTGCTCCACATCTTAAAAACGCTGTCTGAAACCAGGGATTGCTATTACCTGGCCAGCACTGGTTATTCGCATGCCTACAACCTGAAAGACAACCACAAGATTGATGAAGTTTTTAAATATGTGATGAACAACTTCTCCAAGGAGATCTCCCTGCAGGATGTTGCCAGCATTACTAACCTGTCGCCGCAGTCGTTCTGCCGCTTCTTTAAAAACCGAACCAAGAAGTCTTTTGTGCAGTTCCTCAATGAGGTACGTATCGGCCATGCCTGCAAGCGCCTGACAGAGGAAGACTGGTCTATTGCGGAAATTGCCTACTCCTGCGGGTTTAAAAATCTGTCCAATTTCAACAGATTCTTTAAAGAGATCGTCGGAAAAACACCAAAAGAATATAAAAATGAACTTCGCCTGAAAGAAGCGTAATTATTTTAGAGACAATAATTTGTCCGGACACACCACGTATATGATACTATTTTCCCGAAATTAAATAGAGAAATGTCCGGAAATATTTACTACTTTCATAACGATAACATTTGTCAACCAAAGCTTTTTCCTCTCCTGTAATTCGATGTACAGCAGTTATCAAGATCATGAATTAGTATCGCTGATAAAAAGCGATAACATTGCTGCCTTCAATGCCATCTATGACCGGTACAGCAAAATGCTGTATTTGTTTATCTATAGTAAACTGGATGCCAGCGATATCAGCAAAGATGTTTTGCAGGACCTCTTTATTTCCCTGTGGGAAAAAAGACAAACCCTGGTATTGAAGGAATCCCTCAAATCCTACCTCTACCAGGCGGCCCGGCATAAAATAATAGACATCTACCGTAAAAACACTACTTACAGAAAATATCTGCAGCAGCTCATCGAACACTTCGATGAGCAGCCGCATTCCATCACCGACCATGTGGATACCAAAGCCAGAACACAGGAAATGTTCGAGGCCATCAACCACCTGCCGGAAAAAATGAAGGAAATTTTCATGCTGAGCAGGTTCGAGAACCTGAGTGTCGAACAGATCGCCACCCACCTCAACCTCTCCCAGCAGACTGTTAAAAACCAGATTACCAAGGCGTTAAAAATATTACGCGCCAATTATGCCCAGCCGGACATCATCCTGCTGGTGGTTTCCATTTTACTGGGTTACCTGGTGTAATTATATTTTTTGCATTTATATAGTACCAATTCCACGTTATTACGACATCACAATATCAAAATCGCTACAGGTGAACACAGATCAGATAAAAATATTACTGGAAAAATATAACCAGGGCAACTGCTCACCGGAGGAAGCGCATATCATTGAACAATGGTTCGAGAATATCAATCGTCATCAGTCTGTTGTAAAGAATGATGATGTACTCCAATTAGATTTAGACGAAGTTAAAAGCCTTATAAATGAGCAAATAGCACCGCAAAGGGAAGTTACTCCCCCTGCCCCGGCAGAAAATATCAGAAGCCTCCGCCCATGGTATTTCGCCGCCGCCGCTGCTGCTGTTTTTGCCGCCATCATCGTAACATTCACTTTTACCAGGAATAAAACCGACATATCACAACCAATGGCCGCCGACTTCAAAACAAGTACCCGCGCGCTCGTCAATGGTTTTATAGAGATCACCACCCCTTCCGGTATCGCAGAAACAGTTACCCTGGAAGATGGTAGCACCATTACCATGAATGGTAGCAGTAAACTACGTTACCCGCAACATTTCGACAAAAAAGCCCGTAATATCTGGCTGGAAGAAGGCGAAGCCCTGTTTGACGCTGCCCGCGACCCCGCCAGGTCATTCACCGTATATAGCGGCTCCATCGCCACCAGCGCGCTCGGAACCTCCTTCAACGTACGTTCCTATGCCCACGAAGACGATATCACCGTGTCCCTGATTTCCGGAAAAGTGAAAGTAGAACGCAAGGGTAATGAAGATGTACCCACCATCCTCCTCCCCAGCGAAAAAATCAGCTTCAACAGAATATCACTCAACATGATAAGATCTTCCTTCTCCAACCCTGACTATATTACAGGATGGAAAAAAGGAACCCTGAATTTTAAAGATGCCAATTTTGACGAAATAGCCCGTACCCTGAAAGGCCGTTTCGGCGTAACACTCATCAATCAAAGCAGTAAAAAGGAATGGAGCTATAAAGGCACCTTCAGAGAAGAAGGCATTAAAGAGTTAATGGACGATATTACCCTGGCCAGAGAACTTTCTTATACCATTCAAAACGACACAATCTATCTGAAAAACAAAAACTAACGCGATATGAGGGTAAAACCATGCCCAATGAAATGGTTTTTATCCTTAGGATTGATACTCACGCTACTGCTGGCAGGCAGTCTGAATTCCATCGCCAGCAGCGTCCGGCAAATCGCGGAATCACCGCCTCCGGAAATCGTCGTCAGTATCCAGGCCAAGGACAAAAACCTGGAGGACGTAATGTCAGAAATATCAACCAAAACAGGACTCAACTTCCATTATGACAAAACAGACCTGAATCTAAAAAAAACAGTTTCGCTCAATTGCAATAAACAGCCAATAGAAGAGGTACTTTCAGCATTATCTGCACAGACAGGATTTAAGTTTACCCGAAAAAATAATAAGATAATCGTTAGTGCGGAAAGTGATACAGGACAGTCACCAACCGTAGAGCTGGAAAAGCACGCTTCATTAGAAAGAGATATCACAGGGACAATACGCGATAATAAAGGCACGCCACTTCCAGGAGTTACCATCCAGATAAAAAACACGTTAAAAGGCACTCAATCCAACGCCGACGCAGCTTTTACCATCAAAGCTTCGCCCGGCGATGTGCTTATTTTCAGCTCTGTCGGATTCTTTAACAAAGAAGTCATGATCAGCAGCAACAGCGAAGTAAACGTTGTGCTGCAGGAAAACGTGCGCGCCCTCGGCGAGTTGATTGTAACGGCCATGGGTATCCAGAAGAAATCCAAAGAACTCCCGTATGCCACCCAGCAGCTGGATGGAGAGGATGTTTCGCTCGTTAAAGACGCCAACGTCATGAATACCCTCTGCGGTAAAACTGCCGGCATGACCATCTCCCGCAGCGCCTCCGGCGTAGGCGGCAGTGTCAGGGTGGTGCTCCGCGGTAATAAATCTACCCGCGAAAACCAGCCACTATACATCGTTGACGGCGTACCATATGCCAACTTCACCCCTTCACAGCCCACCGATGTCTGGGGGCAATCCAACAACATCATCGGCGCCGGTGGCAGAGATGGTGGCGACGGTATCTCCAACCTGAACCCGGACGATATTGAAAGTATCAGCATTCTCAAAGGCGCCTCCGCCGCCGCATTATATGGCAGCCAGGCCGCCAACGGCGTCATACTCATCACCACCAAAAAAGGTAAACCAGGAAGAAGTAAGCTAGACTTCACCTCCGACTTCACCGTGGAAACCCCTTCCCTGCTCCCTTCCCTGCAATACCGCTACGCACAAACCGACCCTCCGGGAACTGATAGCGTCAAAACCCCGCAGCCAGGCTCCCTCGGCAGCTGGGGCCGCCCCATTCATGCACCAGACCATGTAAAAGATTTTTACAATACAGGAAACACCTGGACCAACGGCATCTCCTTCAGCGGAGGTACCGAAACAGCACAGAGTTATTTATCATATACCAATACATCCAACAAAGGAATTCTGCCGACGAACGTTTTCGACAGACATGCTATCAATTTCAGAGAAACGCTCAAGCTGCTCAACAACCGCCTCGTAATGGATGCCAACGTGTCGTTTACCGCACAAACCGCCACCAACAGGCTATCTTCCGGGTTATACTACAGCCCTATCTCAGGATTGTATGTATTCCCCAGGGGCCAGGACTTCAGCTATTATGAAAATAATTTCGAGTACCTGGACAAAGAGCGGAACCTCTACCTGCAAAACTGGTGGAATATCCGGAACGATAAAAGATGGATAGGGCAAGATGACCAACAGAACCCCATGTGGGCACTCAGGCGAAACATCCGCCTCGACTCCAGGTACAGAGGTATGGCCACCATCGCACTTACCTACCAGCTGAATAACTGGCTGTCGCTGCAAAGCCGTGGCAGCTTCGATAAATCCCTGGACCAATACGAACTGGAAGCCTATGCCGGCACACAGGTAGTACTCGCCGCCAGCAATGGCCGGTATACCAATGAACGGGAATTCAATACCCAGCTGTATGGCGACTTTATGCTCAACGGCTCCGGGAAAGTCAACAAATGGCTGCATCTTGCCGGCAACCTCGGCAGCAGTATCACGGATATCAAGGCACATGAAAGGACGTATAACGGCGCCAATCCCAATGCAGATCCTGGTATGATGTACCCGAATAAATTCTCCGTTACCAATATCATGACCAATTCCATGGATGCCGTGCATACCATTGAGCAGAAACAGTTGCAGGCCCTGTTTGGAAACGTACAGCTAGGGGTAAAAAACTTCCTCTTCCTCGACCTCACCGGCAGGAACGACTGGTCCAGCACGTTCGCCTATACACCCACCCTGCATAAAGGCTATTTTTACTATTCCGCCGGAACTTCCGTTATCCTGAGCGATGTACTGAAATTGCCCAAGGCAATAGAATTTCTCCGGGCAAGGTTTTCCTTCGCCAAAGTAGGGAATGATATCGCCAGCTATTCCAGTAACCCTGCGCCTTTCACCATGCAAACCATTGCCGGCGTTACCAGGGTGGTGCTGAACCAACGCACCCCTTATCCTGGTGTATCGCTGGAACCGGAAGACAACCATTCCGTGGAATCCGGTATAGAAGCACGTTTCCTCAACGGCCGCATCAGCGCTGACGTCACCTGGTACAAAAACAATAACTACAAGCAATACATGGAAGTGCCCGCCCCTCCGGGTTCTAAATACATGACCTATTACCTCAACATGGGTAATATACAGAACAAAGGATGGGAAGTAACACTCACCGTAACGCCTGTACGCAGTAAAAAAATTAACTGGACCAGCACCATCAACTACGCCGCCAACAAAAATAAAGTCATCAAACTCAGTAATGCCAATATTCCCGGTGCGGACAACACCAACAGCTTTACCCTTACCGACTTTGGCGTGAATATGTTTGGCTCATTTATACAGGAAGGTGGTAGCTGGGGAGATATCTATTCCAACAAGGAACTGATCAAAAATGCCAAAGGGCAGTACCTGCTGGACGACTCCGGGCAGCTGAAAAGAGAACCGGTATTCAAGCGGGTAGGTAACCCCAATCCTGATTTCACCCTGGGCTGGAACAATAGCATTTACTACGGAAACTTTGCATTGAGCTTCCTGATCGATGGCAGATTTGGTGGTAAGGTCATGAGTGTAACCCAGGCAGTGCTTGACTCCTACGGCGTAAGTGAAGTTACCGCCAAAGCCAGGGACAATGGCGGCGTGGCGATCAATGCCGTATATCCTGACGGCACACCATTTACCGGGAAAATGGATGCACAGAAATATTATACCTCCATTGGCGGCAGGGCAGGTATCGGGGAAATGTACATGTACGATGCCACCAACATACGTTTGCGCGAACTGAGTTTAAGCTATCGCATCCCGTTGAAGTGGAAATGGTTACGGAATGCACGTGTAGGGCTGATTGGCAGAAACCTGCTGTTCTTTAAGCTCAGTGCACCGTTTGATCCGGAAGTATCTATGGGCGCCGGTAACGGCTTACAGGGCGTAGATGTATTTGGCCTGCCTCCTACCCGTAGCTACGGAATGAATTTAAAAATTGGATTTTAAAATATCCGTTTATGCGCAGTTGGATAAACAAAATAGTACCCGTGCTACTGACAGCCATGCTGTTAAGTGCCTGTACCAAACGTTTTGGAGAGATCAATAAAAACCCTTACGATTTTACAGAAGAGGAGCTGAACGCTGATTTTCAGCTGATGGGTGAACCATTATCGCAGGCCCAGCTCAACCTGCTCATCTATAACGATCCACCTACTGCACAATTGCAGCAGAACCTGAATGCAGATGTATTTTCAGGATATATGATGTCGCCCAATCCTTTTGAAGATAACAACAACAATACGACCTATGGATTGCGTTACTACTGGAATATAAAGCCATGGCTGGTTACCTATGGTAATGTGATGAAGTCGTGCGACTTTGCACAGGAGAAGGCTGTAGGTAAATACCCTGAATTCTATGCCTGGGCACAGATTCTTAAAGTAGAGGCCATGCACCGCCTGAGCGACATATACGGGCCCATCATCTACTCACATTATGGCCAGATCAATGCAGATAAAAGCATTGACTATGACTCACAACAGGATGCCTATTACCATTTCTTCCAGGACCTGGATGCCGCTATTAAAGTGCTGACTGATTCTGTGAATGCACATGCCGTTTCCAGGTTTACCAATTTTGACCTGGTATATAAGGGAGATTACCTGAAGTGGGTCAAGTTTGCCAACACCCTGCGGTTACGGCTGGCCGTACGCATCTACGGCGTGGACCATGTTAAGGGGAAACTGGAAGGAGAGGCCGCTTTGAGTAATCCATTAGGACTACTAACCACACCTGAAGACAACTTTGCCGTTAACATAGCTCCCGTTACACATCCGCTCAACATCATCTGTTATAACTGGGCCGACATCAGGATGGGGGCGCCGATGGAATCTATTCTTACCGGGTATAAAGACCCCAGGCTGCCACACTACTTTGTACCTACTGATGCCGGCGCAAATGCCTATCATGGCATCCGCAACGGCATTAATATCTCAGCGAAAGAAGAATATACCGGGTTCTCCATGCTGGTAAAATTCGACAACAAAATCCAGTTTATGACAGCTGCGGAAGCCTGGTTCCTGAAAGCAGAGGCCGCACTGAACGGCTGGAGCAATGCAGGAGATGCCGGCAGTAATTATGCCAGGGGCATCAGTACTTCTTTCCGTCAGTATAGTATACCTAACGTAGACGACTATCTGAATAATGACAGCAGCAGGCCTGCTCCGTATAAAGATCCCCAAAACGCCGCCAACAATGTATTGGAAGGCGACCCTCATCTCAGCACAATCACCATTAAATGGAATGACCATGCGCTGTATGAGGAAAAACTGGAAAGAATCATTACCCAGAAATGGATTGCGATGTTTCCCGAAGGGCAGGAAGCATGGTCGGAGTTCAGGCGTACAGGTTATCCCAAATTATTTCCTGTAGTAGTCAATAATAGTGGCGGCACTATTAATACAAACAAATTTATCAGAAGGCTGCCGATGCCTTCAACAGAATTGACGACTAACCCCAAAGCTGTTGCCAGAGCCGTGGCCACGCTGAAAGGACCTGATGAAGGTGGTACACCACTCTGGTGGGACCTGCGCTAATATCTCCCTAAAAAAATATATGGTTAACCCCTATTGCAATTTTTTTTTGCATTTTTTTTTAATCCGGATAGTACCAAGGTAATTTCCGTGCGACTACCTATGCATTATACCATCAAAATATAATAATCTAAGCCAAGCGTTCAGCCAATGATGTAAAAGAAAACACCTGACAATTCTCTCCCAATCTTTCGCGTGGCCGTAAAAAGGACCACCCGTTAACCAAAAGCCGAAGGGCTTATTGGAGATGGCATGCGACGACCAAAATAAGATGTAGTTCCGTTTGAGAAAATCTATCATCTATAATTCCATTTATTAACCAAAAAAAGGCATGTATGAAAAACAATCTACGCCTTATGAAAGTGTGTCTGGCAGCAGGAGTTGCCCTCACTAGCATAATTGCAGACAATGCACAGGTGAGGGCGGCCGGTCTTAATGAGCCCGGGCTATCCTACACCAGCATTTTCCAGAACAAAGAGGTGACTGGAACTGTCCGTGATAATAAAGGAAATGCGCTGCCGGGAGTAACAGTTCAGGTGAAGGGTACATCCAGAGGTACTCAAACAAACGCTGATGGTGCGTTTACGCTGGAAGCCAAATCAGGCGATATATTAATATTCAGTTCAGTTGGATTCGGCGTAAAAGAAGTGCCAGTAGGTAATGGCAGTAGTCTGAAAGTAGTACTGGACGATAATGTCAGAGGCCTGAACGAATTAGTTGTTACCGCATTGGGTATTCAACGTAAGGCAAAAGAGTTAACATATTCCACACAGTCTGTCAAAAATGAAGAGCTGACAACTGTTAAAGAGACCAATGTGGTCAATAGTTTGTCCGGGAAAATTTCCGGATTGCAGGTAAACCGCAGCGCCAGCGGCGTTGCCGGTTCTGCAAGAGTAGTATTGCGCGGCCAGAAATCCATTCGTGAAAACCAACCCCTTTATGTGGTAGACGGCGTTCCTATTGCGAACTTCACCAGTGCACAACCCACTGACCTCTGGGGACAATCATCAGGAGCATCCTCAGGGGGCAGGGATGGTGGAGACATTCTCAGTACCATCAACCCCGACGACATCGAAAGCGTGAACGTACTCAAAGGCGCCTCTGCCTCCGCATTGTATGGTAGCCAGGCTGCCAACGGTGTTATCATGATCACCACCAAAAAAGGAAAAGCAGGACAGGCAAGAGTAAACTACTCTTCCAACTTCACACTGGATAACCCTGCCTATAAGCCAGACCTGCAGTATGAATACCTGCAGACAAACAAAGACAACCTCTATAGCTGGGGCCCTAAAGGCAGCAGCCCCGATCACGTGAAATCATTCTTCCAGAATGGTACCACCTGGATCAACAGTATCAACGTAGCCGGTGGTACAGATAAAGCGCAGACTTATTTCTCCTATTCAAATACTACGAATAAAGGAATTCTGCCTACCTCAAAATTTGATCAGCATACCGTTAACTTCAGGGAAAATGCCAGCTTCCTGAACGACAGGCTGAACATCGATGCGAACGTACTGGCCACCACCCAGAACGCACATAACCGTCCAAGCTCAGGTTTATACTACAATGCTTTGACCGGTTTGTACCTCTTCCCACGCGGATTGGATTTTCAATCATATAAAAACCAGTTTGAGTACTTCTCTCCTACCCGGAATATGTATCTCCAAAACTGGTGGAACCTTAACTACGATGAAGGGAAAAGCGGACAGGACTCACAACAGAACCCTTATTGGATCCTCAACAGGAACGTAACAGAGAACAGGAAAGACAACCTGATAGCAGCCATTACGTTGAAGTATACACTCAACAAGTGGCTGACTATTCAGGCCAGAGGAAACGCCAATAAATCATGGGATAAGTATGAGCTGAAAGCCAATGCCGGTACACAAACAACCATCGCAGACAACAACGGCCGCTATACCTACGATTATATCACCAGTACCCAATATTACGGTGATGTACTCTTAACCGGTACCCCTAAGATCTCCAATAACTTTGGCCTGAACTTCACCTTAGGTAGCAGCATCACTGATCTCAAACAGGACCGTACCTTCCTCGATTCCAAAGATGGAGACCTGGCATTTGCCAACGTATTCCATATCGGTAACCTGAACCTCAATTCCGCCACCAAAGTAGTTCCTGGCGGTCTGAGAAGGCAGCTGCAATCCGTGTTTGCCACAGCAGGACTGAATTTCCGTGAGAAAGTGTTTTTAGATTTAACCGGACGTAATGACTGGTCATCGACCCTGGCATATACGCCGAATATGAAAAAAGGCTACCTGTATTACAGTGCAGGTCTGAACACCATCATTACCGACCTGGTGAAGTTCCCATCTTGGGCTGATTATGGAAAAGTACGTTTATCCTATGCTAAAGTAGGTAACGACGTAGCACCTTTTTCCACCTTACCCACCAACACTATTTCTTCGGGTATCCTGACATCAAATACCTCCGGTTCTTTCCTGGGCCAGCCACTGAAACCTGAAATGACCACTTCCGTGGAATTAGGTACAGAATGGCGCTTCCTGGATAACAGGCTGAATTTTGATTTCACCTGGTACAATTCACATACAAAAGATCAATACTTCGATTTCCGCATATCGAGTGGCTTCCTTTACCCTAATGCCTTTATCAATGCTGGTAATGTTCGCAATACGGGTATTGAGGCCACTTTAGGTTACCAGGTGATCAAACAGAAAAACCTGGGATGGACCACCACCTTCAACTTCACCAGGAATAAAAATACCCTGATTGAACTGGCGCCTCAGTTACATGGCGACTATACCATTACCCCTAAAGGCGATAACGTTAATAACTATGCCCTGGTACTACATGAAGGCAGTTCCTTCGGAGATATCTATGGCAAACAGTTCCAGCGTGCAGCAGATGGTAGTATCCTGGTAGATGACAATGGCAAGCCACTTGCCAAAGACGGTGCGCTGACCTATCTCGGTAACCCTACCCCTAAATTCCTGCTCGGATGGAACAACAGCTTTAACTATAAGCAATTCACCCTCAACTTCCTGATCGATGGTCGTTTTGGTGGTAAAGTAATGAGTATTACACAGGCGATGCTGGATGAATATGGCGTATCAAAAGCCACCGCAAACGCCCGTAATGCTGGCGGCGTAAACATAGCAGCCACTAAAGCCAGTGGCGGCAAATTCAGTGGTCCTATCGATGCAGCCACCTTCTATGGAGCAGTAGCGGGTCGTGCAGGTATCACAGAATATTATATGTATGATGCTACCAACGTACGACTCAGAGAGCTTTCGCTCGTGTACAGCATTCCGCTGCACAGCAAAGCGGTGAAAGACCTGAAAGTAGGCTTTGTAGGCCGTAACCTGTTCTTCTTCACGAAGAAAGCACCTTACGACCCGGAGCTGAGCATGAGTACCGACAACGGTTTACAAGGCGTGGACGTATTTGGATTACCAGCTACACGCAGTTTTGGTCTTAATCTGAAAGTAGTGCTTTAATCCGATCACTGAACCACAAAAACACAAGCCATGAATTATAAAACATTCAAAATAGCAGGTCTGGCAGTTGCGGCCGTACTGAGCTTCGGCAGCTGTACCAAGAACTTCGAATCTATCAATAAAAACCCTTATGGTTCTACCGATCAGGACCTGCAGGCAGATTTTGCCATCGTAGCAGCACAGCTGCAACAGGCACAACGCAGTATATATCTCTATCAGCCGGTACCATCCTTCCAGCTACAGCAAAACCTGCTGGGAGATGTATTCAGCGGCTATATGATGTCGGCCACACCATTCGCAGGCAACAGCAATAACCTGAACTATAACCTCCTCGATGGATGGACCAGTTCTTCCTTTACTATTGCCTATGCCAATGTGATGAACCCATTGTATAATGCCGGTGCTTTCTCCAAACAGAAAAATCTGCCAGATGCCCTGGCGATGTCAGAGATATTGCGTGTAGAAGCCATGCACCGGGTGAGTGATATCTTCGGACCTATCATCTACACAAAATATAATGTTGCCAACACAGAAGGCGGTGTTGATTTTGACGCACAGAAAGATGCCTATTACGCATTTTTTGCAGACCTGAAAGATGCCATCGCCCTGCTGACACCCTACGCAGGTAAGCCCGGCAGCACCCTGTTCGCCAAAGCAGACCTGGTATACGGCGGAAGCTATACCAAATGGCTGAAATTCGCCAACACCTTACGTCTGAGACTCGCACTCCGCATCGTTAAAATTGATCCTGCAAAAGCAAAAACAGAAGGAGAAGCCGCACTCGCTGATCCTGCAGGTCTCTTATCCGATGTAAGCGATAACTTCAACGTAAACATAGGTAGCACTACACATCCTTTAAATACCATCAACAACTCATGGGATGATATCCGTATGGGCGCCCCGGCATCCTCCATACTGGGTGGTTATAAAGACCCAAGACTGGCGGCATACTATCTGCCCGCTACAGATGCTAAAGTAGCAGGTCAGTATATTGGTATCCGTAATGGTATTGACATAGATGCAAAAGAAAGATATGTGGGGTATTCCAAGCTTGCCACTTTCCCCAGCCAGATCCAGCTCATGACAGCCGCAGAGGCATGGTTCCTGAAAGCGGAAGCAGCATTACGCGGCTGGGCCGGCGCTGGTAGCGCACAAACCAACTACCAGACAGGTATACAGACCTCCTTCAACCAGTATGGTCTGGGAGATGCCACCAGCTATATTAATAACAGCACCAATACGCCTGCACCATATACCGATCCCAAGGCTATTACCGCCGGCGCCAATGATGTTAAAGCTGGTGATCCGCACCTGAGCACCGTTACCATCAAATGGGATGCTGCTGCTTCCTTTGAGCGTAGCCTGGAACGTATCATCACACAGAAATGGATCGCTATGTATCCGGAAGGGGAAGAAGCCTGGTCTGAGTTCAGAAGAACAGGTTACCCTAAATTATTCCCTGTAGTTATTAATAATAGTGGTGGAAAGATCAGTACCGAAGATTTTGTGAGAAGGGCCACTTTCCCTAGCAATGAGTACCAGACCAATGAAGCGGCCGTACAACGTGCTATTTCCACTTTAAGTGTACAAAAAGATGTAGGGGGTACTCACCTCTGGTGGGATCCTGTACAATAATCATAACGTCTTATTTTGAATCGCGTGCATAAAAATTGATGCCGGTCCTGTCAAGGATCGGCTTTTTTATTTTCAAGGGGTTTGGAAGGGATGTCGTAGGCATCCCTTCCAAAGCAGAAAAAACAATTCATGTAATCAAAAACAAATGCGTACATCTTACACTTCAAAAATTTTGCAAAAAAAATTTGCAATTTTTTAATATCCGGATGGTACTTATTGCATAATGCCCCGACTACTTAAGAGCGATCCAAATAAAATTAACTGTAACGACTATACGAAAATTATAAATAATACTACCTGGTGTCCCTTGACCTGTAAATATTCACTACTACTCGTAATAATCGGTTCACTTGAACTCCGGGTTTAAATAAACATTTATCAAACCAAATCAAAATTAGGCAAGTATGAAAAAAAACTTACGCCTCATGAAAGTATGCGCTGTAGCCGGGCTTGCAATCAGCACCATGGTTACGGAGAATACTTTTGCTGCAGCGGCTGAAAAGGTGGCCAACTCCACAGCACTGCACGCCAACTTCCAGCAGAAGGATGTTCATGGTACCGTTAAAGACGCCAAAGGCACGCCCCTCCCAGGTGTTACCGTTATGATTAAAGGCAGTGCAAAAGGCACCCAGACCGATGCTTCCGGTCACTATAAACTGGCTGCAAAAGCAGGAGATGTTTTAGTATTCCGCTTTGTTGGTTTTGCCGCACAGGAAATTACTGTAGGTAGCAGCGACGATGTATCTGTTAGCCTCCTGGAAGGTGCTACCGGCCTCAATGAACTGGTAGTAACCGCATTGGGTATTAAAAGAGATGAAAAAGCCATCGGTTATGCGATGACAAAAGTAAAAGGATCTGACTTCACTCAGGCGCGTGAAATCAACGTGGCAAATGCACTCGTTGGTAAAGTGGCTGGTGTGAACAGTACTGCTCCTGCTACCGGCCCTGGTGGTTCCAGCCGCGTAAACATTCGTGGTGTGGCCTCCTTACAGGGAAACATCCAGCCATTATATGTTGTAAACGGTGTACCATATGCCAACCTCAACATGGGTAACCCTGGTACTTATGGTGGTGCGGATATGGGTGATGGTATCTCCAACATCAACCCGGATGATATCGAGGATATGACTGTACTGAAAGGTGGCGCCGCTGCTGCTTTGTACGGCTCCCGTGCATTAGGTGGTGTAATTCTTATTACCACCAAATCAGGTAAATTAAGAAAAGGCCTCGGCATTGAAGTAAACAGCAACTATACTGTTGATAAAATCCATGACTTCCGCGATTTCCAGACCGACTATGGTCAGGGTACTTTAGGTGTCAAACCTACTGATGCCGGTGGTGCCATGGCAACAGGTCTGCTCTCATGGGGTGCCAAACTGGATGGTTCAGCAACACCTATCTTCAACGGTACTTCTGTTCCTTACAGCAACAACAGCAAAAATCACCTGAAAGATTTCTACCGTACTGGTTCTACTGTTACCAATACGGTTGCAATGTCCGGTGGTAACGAGAATACCACTTTCCGCCTGTCTTTAGGTGACCTGAGAAACCTGGGTGTTTATCCTGGTTCTTATTACAAACGTAATAACGCCTCCCTGGACCTCGGATTCAAACTGAGCGACAAATGGTCTGGTAGCGCCAGCATCATGTATACAAAAGAACGCGCTAACCGTTCCAACGTATCCGATGCACCTGCAAACGGTAACTTCGCTATCATGTTCCTCCCTAACAACGTGCCTGCAAAAGCACTCGCGCCAGGATGGGACCCTGCATCAGGTTTTGAAACTGAATTCAACAGTAACCAATACAATACCAACCCTTATTTCGCAGCTGCAAAAGCGACCAACCTGACCACCAGGAACAGGGTTACGGGTACTGCCAGCCTGAAATACCAGGCACTGGACTGGTTATCAGTACAAGGCCGTCTGAGCAATGACTACTATACGTTTACTGCGCAAAGCATCTGGCCTTATGGTATCGCTTTCAAACACAGTGGTAAACTCGTTGGCCAGCAAACCAGCACCTTCAATGAATTGAACGCTGAAGGTAGCATCACTGCCAATAAAAAATTAGGTAATATCTCCCTGAATGTAACCGCTGGTGGTAACTTCATGCGTCAGGACAGATCCGACCTCACGATGAACGCTGACGGTCTGGCTTATAAAAACGTTTATAACCCAGGTACCGGTTCTGCTGTATCTCCTAACCTCTCTGAGCCTACAAAAGAAATACACTCTGTATTCGGTTCTGCGGAAGTTGGCTATAAAAACATGTTGTTCCTGAACCTGACCGATCGTAACGACTGGTCCAGCACACTGCCTAAAGGAAATAACTCTTATAACTACCCTTCTGCAAGTATCTCTTACCTGCTGTCTGAAAACCTCAGAACAGACTGGTTAACGCTTGCTAAAATCCGTGCAGGTGTTTCTCAGGTGGGTGGCGATGCGGAAGCATTCAAAACACAGCTGTATTATTCTACACTTGCTGGTGCTGCTATCAATGGCCAGACTATTGGTAACATGCCTACAGAAATCGCTAACAAGGAACTGAAACCATTACAGGGAACTGAAATTGAAGCAGGTACACAGTTAGCTTTCTTCAAAAACAGACTGAGTGTAGACTTCGCATGGTATAAAAGAACTACTAAAAACGATATCGTAGCAAGTACAGTATCTTCTACTTCCGGCTTTGCTACCAAAATCGTGAACTTTGGTGAAATCCAGAACAAAGGTATCGAGTTACTCGTATCCGTTACACCGGTTAAATTGAGCACCTTCAGCTGGACTACCTCTTTCAACTACACCCATAACCAGAATACTGTAATGCAGCTGACAGATGGTCTGACTGATATGCAGATGGACGCATCCAGAACGGGTAATGCTTTCAGTAAACATGTTGTAGGTATGTCCGCATTCCAGATCGCTGCATTCGATTATGCACGCGACAACCAGGGTAATCTCCTGCTCAATGCAAGTGGTGTTCCAACGCCAGGTCCGGTTAAATATATGGGATCTGCTATTGCACCAAACATCGGTGGATGGAACAACGAATTCAACTACAAAAGATTTGGTCTGGCTTTCCTGATCGACTTCAAAAGCGGTGGTTATATGTACTCAGGTACCAATGCTAATGCATACGCAATGGGGTTGAGCAAAGAAACGCTGCCTGGTCGTGAAGGTGGTGTAAAAGTTACTGGTATTGATCCTAACGGCAACAAAGTTACCAATACCGTTACTGCGCAAAACTACTATGGTGCACTGTCTGGTATCTCTGCTTTACAGGTATACAAATCAGACTTCATCAAATTCCGTAGTGTTAGTCTCACTTACAACTTCCCGGCAAGTGCATTCAACAATAAAATCTCTGGCCTGAGTCTGTCGCTGGTGGGTAGAAATCTCTTCTATATTTCTAAACATACACCAAACATCGACCCTGAGTCTTCTTATAACAATGCCAGTGGCCAAGGTCTGGAATATGCAGGTGTACCAACCACTTCATCTTACGGCTTGAACCTGAACGTGAAATTTTAATTAAGTCACTGCGCGAAGCTCAAAAAACAGTCATATGAAAGCAATCAAAAAATATAGCTTACTCCTCGCCATACCAGCGCTGACGTTCCTGTCATCCTGTACAAAAAAGTTCGAGGATATAAATACCGATAAAAACAGCGCTACTGAAACCACTACCATTCCGGTATACTCCCTGACAAGAGCACAACTGGAATATACTGGTAACGACGATTTCAGCTACGAAACATGGCGTACCAATATCATCTACCTGAGTTTGATGATGCAACAGCTGTCTTCTACTGTAGGTTGGTATTCCGGAGACCATTATGGAAAAAACCAGGGATTCTCTCAGGCATATTTCGACATGGGTTATCCTTCTCAGGTGAAGTATATTGAAGATTTATTGCACCAGACTAAAGGAAAAGATAACTATAATAACCTGTACCAGATTGGCCGTATTACCCGTGTACTGATCTACCACCGCTTAACAGACCTGTATGGCATGGTGCCGTTCAGTCAGGCCGGACAAGGTTATACCAACGGTATTATCACGCCTAAATACGATGCACAGCAGGATATTTATGTTGCCATGTTACAGGAACTGGATGCTGCTGCCAAAGCGTTGGATAAAACCAAAGATAAAGTTGGTGCCGGCGACCTGATCTTCCAGGGAGATACCGATAAATGGAAGAAAATGGCGTATAGCCTGATGGTGCGTCTGGGAATGCGTCTGACAAAAGTTGACCCTGCCACTGCAAAAACATGGGTAGAAAAAGCAGCTCTTGGCGGTACTTTCGCCAGCAACGCAGATAATGCCCTCATTTCACATGCAGGTTCCGGCGGCCGTGCTACTGTAAACAGAAACAGTAACATCCTCGGTGGTGAGTGGGATGCAGTTGCAAAAGGTAACGTTTACCTGAGCAAAACATTCGTTGACTACCTGAAAAACAATGGCGATCCACGTCTGCAATACTATGCACAGATCAATCTGACCGGTGATAAAACACCTTCCAAACAGGTAGGTTTACCAAACGGTTATGATGAAAACGGTGCTACTACACCTAATGACGTGCATCATGCCCCAGGCTTTAAAGATACCATCGCTAACTACTCCACCTTACGTAAAGATATCTTCGCCAAACTGGATGGTATCACTACGCTGGTTACTTATGGTCAGACAGAATTACTGCTTGCTGAAGCTGCGCAACGTGGCTGGAGCGTAAACGGTGATGCTGCTACCCACTATAACAACGGTGTTACCGCATCCATGCAGCAACTGGCACAATATGATGCCGCTGCCACCATCAATGCCGGAGACATCGCTACCTACCTCACTAACCACCCGTATACTGCTGCCACAGCGTATGAACAAATCAACACCCAATACTGGGTAGCAGGGTTCCTGGATTGGTATGAGGTATTCAGCAACTGGAGGAGATCGGATTATCCAAAATTAACACCAGTAATTTATCCTGGTGATAACAACGGTGGAATAATCCCAAGAAGGATGCTGTACCCGACAACAGAAGCCAGTGCAAACGCTACCAACTATCAGGCAGCAATAAGTGCACAAGGCGTAAATGAGTTCAATACCCGCGTTTGGTGGGATAAACAATAATATTTCTTTGGCAATCGCTTAACGATTATTTACATAGGTCACATACAAGATGTTAAAGGCCGTTCGTATTCTTACCTACGGCTTCTTTTTCTAAGCCTTTGCAACAAAACTTTCATTATAACTAGGACATATTTAGCAATTACAACAACGGTCTCCATTTACTGGAGACCGTTCTGTTTTATAATTATATCGCCCTTCGGGCAGATGATTATACAGTAGATAAGTTAAAGCAAGATTCCTTTCGCTAATAGAAATAATCTCATACACATAATATATTTTTGCAAAAAATATACCTATGTTTACCTATCACTTACGCGTGCTTTCTGTGGCACTCGCCGCTACCTTCCTGTTTTCCTGTGGCAAAGAATCGTCTGTAGAACCAGATACAAAAGGCAGTTCTCCTATAATCGGTAACTATAAAATCGTATATACGTACCAGAAAGGCCACTCCCAAACCACTGTAAAAATAGGTACAGAAACAGACGGAGCTATAAACGACTTCGTTTTCACAGGCAGCAATTTTACCGGTACCTATGTAATTGATGACAAGAGTATTGCCTATAGCAATGTAGGATATACCGTTACTGGCCCAATTACCGCCGAGAGCTTCACAAACGGCATTTCTGATGGTGAACCCTTTACAATGGACTTCCATCAAACCCTGCCTCCAATGAGCGTAGTTGCTCCTTATCAAATCAAAGGAGATTCCATTTATTCAGCACCAATCACCACAACCAGTACCGGCAACCTTCCGGCTAATACCAGCGGATTATCTGATGTTTATGCACAACACTGGAAATTCTCCGGCGACACACTGATTATAGATGGCAATATGAATATTGCCAACAGAATAGTCAATATACAAGGCTATAACGCTACCATGAGCAGTAACAACTACGTTGTTATCAAGTTGCTCCGCATTAAGTAATGATTATAGCTGCGCCATATTAAAATGCGTATAGGAAGTAAATCCCAGGAAAGTATAATCCGTAGGCCATCCTATAGGCGCCTGTAAACTGTTCAGGAAATACAGGTTAGCCGATTTGTAATAATTGGTAGCCACCGGCACACCTGGATAAACCTTTGAATTGGCAGTACAGAAAGAACAGCTGGCCTGGTCTTCATAAGCCTTACGCATATAGTCATATCCTTTGCTGAGGAGATTATCGTTGAATGTCCACAGGCTGTTATCGCCCTGCAGCCGCGCCAGTTCTGCCGAATAGGCGAATGCCGTCAGTGAATACTGGTAATGCACACAGTCTTTACGATTACAGTATTCCGGTATATCGCCATTGGGCTCAATAACAACCGGCATGAACTGTTTGATGGTATTATAGCCTTCCTGGTATAATGCGGTGCTGTCCATAAACACGCCCATGGCCATTTTAGCATATCCCTGGGAAGCGTTCCAGTTGTTATTGTATACTGGCATTACATTGATATAATTTTCCAGGATATTACGCAGATAATTGCAGAACTGATCTATATCCGCCTGCTTCCAGCCGGCGGATTTTCCTTTCACTTTGTAGTAGCGCATAATTTCTGCGGCTGCTACAAAGCCGGGAGAGGTCCAGCAGGCTTCGAGTCCTGGCTGACGCTTATTGGTGGCGGCGTTGAGCAGGTCGTAATTTCTGAACGTATATGCCCACCCGTTAAGAATACCAATCGTTTTCTTCGCATAATCATCGTTGCCGGTTTTGGCCCATGCTAACGCTAAGGCATATACGAGTTCTCCGTCTTTTCTAATCTGTGATTTAGATGGAGAGGTAGCCCCGTTAGAACCCACTACCACTGTTTCAAAGAACGAAGTGGGGTATTCCACTTTATTGATAAATTCTTCTACCCTTTTATAGGCATTGGCCCTGGCAGTATCGCCATTATCTACCTGTTTGCTGATTAAGTCCAGGCTGGCGGTCGTATTCAACACAGCCGGATGTACGAATTTTTTAGGTTTCTCCGGAAATGTACCCGCATCTTTACAGGCGGCCATCTGAGAAACCGCCATGGCGGCCATTGTAATTACTGAAAAAACAATTTTCTTCATCTTGTTATAAATTAATGCAATCGATTCCATAAATATAATATAAAGAGACGAACAACGGGTAGTAATTAAAAAAAGCGTCTTCAGAAGTAATACTTCTGAAGACGCTTTGTAGTGCTCCTTCCCTTTATTGATTATTTGCTCTGATTATTACAGGCTGCTTACGTTATAGTGGGTATAAGTAGTGAAGCCCAGGAAGGTATTATCATTAGGAACGCTCAACGGGGCCTGTAAGCCTCTGAGGTAGCCAAGATTACTGGTTTTGTAGTGATTATAGGCTACTTCTGTTCCCGGGAAAACAGGGCTGGAAGTAGAGCAGTAAGTACAACTGGTTGTCTGGCCATAAGCAGCACGCATATAGTCATAACCAGCGCTGAGGCGGCTGCTGTTTAAAGTCCACAGGCTGCCATCACCCTGGATAGACGCCAGTTGCGCGGCGTATGCAAAAGCTGTCAGGGAGTACTGGTAGTGTACACAATCCTGGCGATCGCAGTACTCAGGGATAGTACCGTTAGATTGAATGATAATAGGCAGATAGGTAGTAATCAGGTCATAACCGTTCTGGTAAACAGTGGTGCTGTTCAGGAAGATACCCATGGCCATTTTCGCATAACCCTGGGAAGCATTCCAGTTATTGTTGTACACCGGCATGTTGTTGATGTAATTATTTTTCACATTGTTCAGATAGTTCTGGAACTGGTTGATATCAGCAGTAGACCATCCTGAACCAGTGGTACCATTTACTTTGTAATAGCGCATGATTTCAGCGGCAGCCACAAAGGAAGGGGTCGTCCAGGAAGCTTCGAGTCCTGGCTGATATGGGTTGGTAGATGCATCCAGCAGCGCATAGTTCTGGAAGGTATATGACCAGCCATTCAGTACCTGGATACATTTATCCGCCCAGGACTGTGTACCGGTTTTAGCCCATCTCAATGCCAGCGCATAGGCGAGTTCGGCATCTTTACGGATCTGTGATTTTGAAGGAGAAGTAGCACCGTTGGAACCTACTGTTACGGTAGCATAGAAGGAAGTAGGCACAGGATGACTATCTACATAATCAATAACCGTCTGATAATAAGCGGTGCGGTTTGCATCCCCACCATTTACCTGGCCGCCTACATAGTCAAGGCTGGCCTGTGTATTCAGCACACCCGGATGAACGAAGGAAGTAATGGTAGCTGCGGCGACATCGGCAGCTTTGGTTTTACCGGCCAGACTTTCTTTCGCCTGGTCCTCTTTTCCGCAGGAAAACAGGAAAGCAGTAATGGCGATTGCGCACATGGCGAGGCCATAAAAAACAGCAGTTTTTTTCATAATGGAATTTTGAATTTATGTTGACGTGGGTTGGAGTTCGTGGAATTATTTTTTTTTCGTGGAATTATTTTTATTTAGTGCTTTGTCTCTTTTTCCAATCCCCGCAAACGATTGCTGCAATCGTTTGCACTAAATTAATGAAAGGGGCACAACAAACAAGTGTACTAGAAAAATATAGAAAATATTCAACAAGTGTAGAAAAGACGCTAAAAGGGGAAAACAAGCCTGTTTAAAGCAAAACTCCCGCCGGTTGCGGCGGGAGTTTATAAATTCGTTTATCGTTGAAAATAACGGTGAAAGAAGAGCATTTGATAATGTATCGCATTGCTCCAGTAATTCCAGTCATGCTTACCCGGACGCTCCGTATAATCATGCGGGATATTTTTAGATAAGAGATATTGATGCAGATTCCTGTTTACATCGATAAAGAAATCACCGGTACCACAGTCAAAAATAATCGGCAGACTCCCATCAGTAAGTTTCTCCGCCTGTTTAATTACCGTATAGTCGGTCCAGTTAGCACCGTTTTCGCCCGGAGGGCCTAATCTTTCCGCAATATTCCAGTTCTTGGGGAAAGGCCTGAAATCTACCCCACCACTCATACTGCCGGCAGCGCCGAAAACATCGCGGTGACGGATAGCGAGGTACAATGCGCCGTGTCCGCCCATGCTCAGACCGGTAATAGCACGGCCCTGCGGCGTAGGTACCGTCTGGTAATGAGCATCTATATACGCCGGGATCTCTTTCCCTACATAGGTTTCAAACTTCATGGTACTATCGATCGGACTATCAATATACCAGCTGCTGTAAGCCCCGTCCGGGCATACGATCATCAGGTTATAGTCATCCGCAATCTCCCGGAGTGCCGGAACACTGTTGATCCAGTTGCCGTAATTGCCACTCCATCCGTGCAGCAGGTACACTACCGGATAACGTTCGTTGGCTGTCTTGTAATTTTTAGGTGTTATCACCACTGCCTTGTAACTGCGGTGCATGGCGGCACTAGGGATACGGATCGTATCTACCTCCGCTGCACGGCAGGCCTGCAGCAGTACAAAGGTGAGTATTAGTGTCAGAAAGGATCTCATGGTCATCTATGTATGTTTCCGGAGGATAAATATATTAAAGGTGACCCTGATAATATGCATCTATTTTTATATTACTGGCCATTATCGGCAAATACTTTGTCCAATAAGGCATTCTGGTCAAGACAAATCCCAAAGTATTACCCAATGGTTTCAGGCTTCTGCTGTTATTTATCCAGAGATATCGCGGTAACCTCCTGCCGCCATCAGTAATGGATACTAATTCTAATGTATCTCCGCGGGAAAAATATATTCCATACTCCTTTGTGACAAGGGCTTTCCTGAAGGGCTCCAGGTAATAAGCATTAAGCAATGTATGTTCGTAGCTAAATGTGCCATTCTCATTTAATTGCAGATCATAAAGGTTTCTAATGATATAGCCTTCGTCCTGATCAATTGATTCATGTACATAATGGCTCATTGTGGCAGAGGTAGCTGTATCAGCATTACAAAAAAGCGCCAGGAATAGTAATGTATACATAGGCATTAAAGGTGACCCTGATAATATGTATCTATTTTAATTTTCTTTTCGGGGAGGTATTGATTTGTCCAATAATCCATTTTCACCAAAGTATAACCGACAGTACTACCAATCGGTTTCAGACATGTATTGCTTTTTTCCCAGCAATATGTCAATATCCTATTTCCTCCTTCAATGGCTGATTTTAATTCCAATGTATCGTTATGTGATTTATATATTCCATACTCCCGGGTAACCGGTGGCATACTTCCAATAGCAGTTTTATGGTTAAAATGTTGCAGCATGTAAGTTCCATTGTCATATAGTTGCAAATCATCCTGGATTATAATGCTGTAGGTAAAGCTGCAAAGATTCTCTTCATACACGTAATGGGTAACGTTAGATGTTATGCTGGTATCCGGTTTGCAAATAAGTGATAGTAAAAATAACGTAAGCATGCTGTTACAATTCTGCTATAATTTATTGATTTATTCAATTGCAGATGATTTTGATATAATGCGGATCGCTAGCTTCGCTATCGATCCGGAGAGTTCCGCGCTGCGCGCGGTGGCTGCCGCCAGCCATTTAACAAATCAGGGATTACAATAAAAAAGCCCGTCTCTATGTAGAAACGGGCTTATCTAGTATATCAAACGATATTAGTTCTTTGCTTTCTTCATCGGGTTATCTCCTGTGCTTGCACCGCGTACTGTGTTAGCGGCTTTAAACAGTTCGAACTGAGAAGGTGCCATCTGACGTGGCCAGGTGTTATTGCTTTCGTCGATATCAGCGGTTTCACGCTGTGGATCGAGTTTTACCGATACTACCTGTTTGTCTTTCGCAAATACTTTGGTGATCTCAAATTCATTTTTTCTCCAGATATACACCGGAATTCTGTCGGTTTCCTTCGTACCATCGGCAAAAGTCCACTCGAGGATAACCGGCATTACCAGCCCACCTTTGTTGCTCAGCGTTACTTCGTAGAAGTTCTTTTTGCTGTCGTAGAGTTTTTTCTCTTCCGGTGTCAGGTTATTCACATATTGCTGGTAGGCTGCTTTATCTTCATTGGATACGGCAAAACGATCGTATTTGCTGTAGAAGTCCTGCAGACTTGTATCCTGGTCCACGGTATATTTCACACCTGCTTCTTTATTGCGGCGGCGTGCTACGTGGTCCATGTTTTTGTCGTAGGCTGTTTTCGCGGTAGCGTTGTTTTCAGCAGGATTTTTAGAATCCATACGGAACCATTTCACGGAATCAAGCGAGATATCGCAAGGCTCCGTACCGAAGAACCATCCGCGCCAGAACCAATCCAGGTCTACTGCTGAAGCATCTTCCATGGTACGGAAGAAATCAGCAGGTGTAGGATGTTTGAATGCCCAGCGGCGTGCATATTCACGGAAGGCAAAATCAAAGAGATCACGACCCATTACAGTTTCACGGAGTATATTCAGACCAGTAGCCGGTTTAGCATATGCATTAGGACCAAAGTTGATGATATTCTCAGAGTTGGTCATGATAGGCTCCAGCTGATCTTTAGGCATCTTCATATAATCCACGATCTTGTGGGCAGGGCCTCTGCCGGAAGGGAAATTGCTATCCCATTCCTGCTCGGCCATAAACTGACAGAAGGTATTGAGGCCTTCGTCCATCCATGTCCACTGACGCTCGTCGGAGTTAACGATCATCGGGAAGAAGTTGTGACCTACTTCGTGGATGATAACACCGATCATACCGTTTTTAGTTGTTTCAGAATAGGTACCGTCTTTATCGGCACGGCCATAGTTGAAACAGATCATCGGATATTCCATACCATTAGCCGCTTCTACTGAAATAGCAGATGGGTAAGGATATGGAATGGTATGTTTAGAGTAAGATTTCAGTGTATGCGCAACTACTTTGGTAGAGTAGCGGCGATATAAAGGATACGCTTCCTTACCGTAATAAGACATCGCCATTACCTTGTTGCCTTCTACATTGGTAGCCATAGCGTCCCACACGAGGCGGCGGGAAGATACCCAGGCGAAGTCACGCACATTAGATGCTTCGTATACCCATGTTTTCTTCGCATTGGCATGACCGGTGATTGCTTTGTTAGCCTCATCGAGGGTAACTACTTCTACCGGTTCCTTGCTGGTTTGTGCCTGCTGCCAGCGCTGGTATTGTGCAGGCGTCAGTACTTCTTTATAGTTCTGGCATTCACCGGTACCACCAACCACATGGTCGGCAGGTACGGTCATGCGTACACGGAAATTACCGAAGGTCAGGGCAAATTCTCCGGAACCGAAGAACTGTTTGTTCTGCCATCCCTGGAAATCAGAATATACTGCCAGACGTGGGTACCATTGGGTAATGGTATAGAGGTAGTTTTTATCTTCCGGGAAATATTCAAAACCACCGCGGCCGCCGATGGTCATACGATCCGGGATATTATACCACCAGTCTACTTTGAAGCGGTATTTTTCACCAGGCATGAGTGGTTTAGGCAGGTCGATACGCATCATGGTATTGTTGATGGTATAGGTAGCTGCTTTACCGTCGGCATCGGTTACTTTAACGATTTTAACGCCGAGGTCTTTATCTTCTTTCAGGATGCTGTTAACGCCGGCCATTGTCATCTTATCAGACATACGGCTGGTATTGATACCTTGTAATTCGCTCTTGGCGTCGTGCTGGTTTTCATCCAGTTGCAGCCAGATGTAGGTCAGCGGATCCGGGGAGTTGTTGAAGTAGGTGATGGTTTCAGCACCGGTGAGGCGCTGTTTATCGTCGTCTATTTCAGCGGCGATTTCGTAATCCGCGCGTTGCTGCCAGTATTTAGGTCCTGGTGCACCGGAAGCAGAGCGGTACATGTTGGGTGACTGCAACATGGTGCCGAGTTGTTCGAAGCGATTACCATGGTTGGAGCCCGGATTGTTCTGTGCGTGCAAGGCAAAGTTGGCGGTGCACAGCATTCCGAGCAGGAATAAACTTTTTCTCATAAACGGTATTAAATACTCTTTAAAACATAGATTTTGCTCCGTCGATCACCATTACGAGGGCGATCCCGAAAGCGCCGGATGAAATACACATATTCCAGTCGCGACGTTTCACACCGGAAAGGTTGACAAAAAGACCTGTTATCAGTAATATAGCCATTACAATTACGATCTGCCCGCATTCGAGTCCGAGGTTGAATCCCAGCAGCGGCCCCACGATGTTTGTCTGTGAGCCCAGCATGCTTTTCAGGTAGTTGGAGAACCCAAGACCATGGATTAATCCGAAAAACAAGGCATAAATATAATTTAACTGTACTCTTTTCGGTTCACTGTCTTTGCGTATAATATTACTTAACGCAGTTATACATATCGTTACAGGTATCAGAAATTCTATGATATCACTTGGGATACGAATAATATTCAATACGCTGAGTGCCAGTGTGATAGAATGTCCGATGGTGAAGGCGGTAACGAGTATCAGTACTTTCTTCCAGTCTTTCAACAGGTACATGGCACACAGTGCGATTATGAATAATATGTGGTCATAGGCGTCCCAGTTGATAATGTGCTGCCAACCCAACTTAAAATACAAACCATCCATTGCACTACTTTTGACTAAATTTGGTAATTATAGTCTGAAAAAGTTAAACTTTTACAAATTTTTTGTCCAGTGGGATTATTGTTATGTAAATGGTGGCTGGCTTTATGGATGACAACCATGCATCCTTTCTATGCCAGTGTCACAGAAATCACCCATGATGCGGGGAAAAAGGAATTACAGGTAAGTACCCGGATTTTTGCCGATGACCTGGAAAATACGCTTAAAAAGCAGTTTAAAACTAGTTTTGACATTGCGAAGCCAGCTAACCGTAAACAGGTGGAAGGATTTATCGCGACCTATCTCTCCCAGCACCTGATCATAAAAGCGGATGGGAAAGTGATCCCATTACATTTTATCGGATATAAGATAGAGGAAGATGCCGTATGGAGTTTCCTCGAAGCAGAAGGCGTGCCGGCACCTAAAAATGTGGAAGTAAGAAACGATGTGCTATACGAACAGCATAGTTCACAGATAAATATGATTCATGTGATTGTAGGAGGTAAAAGGCAGAGCACAAAGCTGGATAATCCGGAGATGGTGGCGCAGTTTAAATTCTAGCGCATCAGAATTTCCTTGACCAAAAGCTAAATGGTCGTTTACGTCTGTTAGGCGGCCATTTCATGATCTTACCTGTGGCCTTATGGACTCTAAAAATCATGCTTATAATCATCTTATCCTTCCTGGTATATTTATACCTCTGTGAGCCAGCGTAACCAGGTTCGTAATCATCATAATTTCGTGGCGCTACACCTTTTATATTTTTGAATTCCATAGCCGCAATTTACAGATGTTCATACCATTATAAATCGCTGAATGAAACAGAATAAGCGATCTAAAAAGTGAATGAAAAGAACAGATCATTTTGATTCTGGGAATAAAAAAAGGTTAATCGGATGATTAACCTTTTCTATTTTTATTGATTATTGAATTTCCTTGACCAACGGCTAAGTCGGCGTTTGCGTTTGCGCGGTGCACCTATAACATACCTACCAATTGATTTGCATATGCGAAAATAATTTCTAAAAAATTCAAGATCTTTTTCCGTTGTTGGAGCAACCGTACCCTCAAATAAATCCGGATCTATTGTTCGGCCCATAAAGTACAATTTAAGTGGGAAAATATTTATTAATTAGCGTTTGTGCTGCCTCTTCAAATATAACCATTTTTTGGTCCCTAAAAATCACTGCATTTAAAGTTTCAATATAATGTTCAACTAAATTAGTTTTCGGTGTAAATAATATAACACCATTATATCCATGATCTAATGACAGCTTGCAAACATAAGCAACAAGATTACCAGCTACACCCCGATATTTCTTTTTCTTTCCTATGTTAGCAGGAGCACTTTCAATTGTATGCATTATAAAATGATCATAGTTAGGTCTACAACTAACTACTCCTTGTATTATCTTTTCTTTGCCAGCTATCACTAGCTTATATACCTGTCTGTCCGCATAACCATATTCTATTGACCAGTCAAACTTCCAACCCTTCCGCATTTGCAGTCGCTTTAAATCCTGCTCCTCTAATTTCAAAATTTTTGTCTCATAACGAGTATCCGTCTTACAACAAACAATGCTATCCGTAAGACCATCAATTTCTATATCTATTTCGTGTGGGGGATTAATAAACATGCCCACAAAATTACCCGGCACCAGCACCCAAAAATCCCCGAATGAAAATGAACAACCCCTTCATTGCTGAACGCAATGAACGAATCATTATGATAACATCATTAAACGAAAAATCCCTTTGCCAGCAAGCAAAGGGACCATTTCATTATCGCTAAAAAATTTATTTCCTGTTATCTACAAACTTCACCGGCTTCCTGCTATTCTCCGGAAACAACAACTTCATAATCTCTCCCTGACTACAATATTTTATCTGCGGAATCACACGCAGCTTTGCCTGTAAATAGGAACGTATCTTCCTGTCCATCTCCTCCGATTCTTCCAGCGGCCACAAATGCAGCAGTATCTCATCAGTGCCCAGCTCATTGGATTGCACCTCTACCACAAACTCACGCACCTCACCCATATCATTCAGCAAATCAAACAATGCCGGCGGATATAAAGTAGTTCCTTTAAACTTCAGCATCTGCTTCTTACGGCCTATCACCGGCGACAATCGCAACGTCTGCCTGCCACAGCTGCAAGGCTCCGGATAATAACGGCAGATATCTCCTGTCTTGTAACGCAGCAGGGGCATACCTTCTACACCAAGAGTAGTAATGGTTACCTCACCATCCTGGCCAGGGCCCACCGGTTGATTGTTATCGTCCAGCAACTCTATGTACAGCAACTCAGGATGATGATGCCCACCCTGCCCTGCTTTACACTCTGTAAACGCTGTCTGCATTTCTGTTGACGCATAGGTCGAATAAAGCTGTATGTTCCACTGCTCTGTAATCTTCTTCCCTAACACATTCAACGAAAAATCTGTATTACGTATATTCTCTCCAATACAAACTGCTTTTTTAACAGAGGTACTGTTGATATCTATGTTATGTTCTTTGGCGTAAGCGATCAGCTTCACAAGGAAAGAAGGCACGCCCACAATGGTGGTAGGCTTGATTCTTTCTATGTTCTCCCACTGCATGCCTGGCACGCCCGGGCCTACACGAAGCACACCTGCACCGAGTTTACGGATACCGTTATAATACGCCATACCAGCCATAAACTGACGGTCCAGCGTCAGCATCAGCTGAAATATATCACTGTCGCGGCCATCGGCACAGCTGAAAGAAATGTACTCATTATAGGTAAGCCGTTGCAGGTCTTTCTCTGTTAAAGCGATGATCACCGGCCTTCCCAGCGTTCCGGAGGTGGTGGTATACTCCGCGATCTTACTTTTATCTACACATAAAAAATCCCAGTTATGCTCCTGCAACGCCTCCTTGGTAACCGGCGGAATTTTATGCAGGTCATCCAGCGATGTAATGGCATCTGCCTGAATGTTATGTTGCTTAAACCAGTCTTTATAAAATGGCGAGAACTGTTGCAGATAACCGATCATATGCAGCACTTCCTTTTCCTGGAAGGCCCTGATGGCTGCTGGCGACTGTAACTCTATATCGGGTATGAACATAGTAATACTGTTATGGTTAAATGTACGGCTATCCCTCCAGGACAACCATCGCAATGGCATTGTTTTTTTCGTGCGACAACGACACCCATACCTGCTTAATCTGCAAGCGCTGGTATGCTTCTTCTGCCCCATTGATTAAAAACAATGCAGGTTTTCCGTACGTATCATTACGGATTTCTATCTGATCAAAATTTATATTGCCATTGCCCCAACCTGTTCCCAAGGCTTTTAAAAGCGCTTCCTTGGCGGCAAAACGCGCGGCATAAGAAGCGGCCGGTTTCGCCTGTTGCTCGCAATATTCAATCTCAAAAGGGGTAAATACAAGATTCCGGAAACCAGTACCCTTAGCAAGCTTACCTGCTATCCTGTCTATTTCCACGATATCTGTACCTATACCTATGATCATAATAACTATTTTTTCTGTAATGCTTTCTCTGACAACTCCAGCTGCTTGCGGATATGGTTCTCCTCTCCCTTCGTAGCGATTACTTTGGTAAGCGCAGTTTTGTAATATCCTTTTGCTGCTGCAAAATCTTTATGCTTATAGGAATAATCCCCTGCCAGCACATAAGTATGGTACCACTCAGGATTCAATGCCACCATAGCTTTCAGGTCTACTGCCTTACCGTCAGACATATCCTCACGTAGCTGATGGAATGCTTTCCAGTCAGCATAATCTTTTGTTACCAGGAAACTATCTGCAGGAATGGTCAATGCCGAATCATATACTTCATGGTTCGAATCCAGGCCATGCATACTGAATATTTTATTCAGGTCATAACCCACGAATTCGCCCATCTGGAAAGGCGCTGTAGACACCCACACCAGCTTTTTCTTCGGTTCAAAAACGATGGCGTGGTGTGCAATAAACTGGTTAATTGCTTTCTCATTGCCCATACCAATGTTTGCATCATGCAGACCCCTTCTGTCACGAAGGATGTCAACCGTTTTCTGAACGGTGTTAGGCCCGTTGCGCTTCATCAGTTCTGTAAGGCGCTGATAGCGGTACGCAGAGGCGCTTTCAGCAACCTGCAATTTATTTGATGCCAGCACGCGCAGGGAGTCGCCCTGGAAGTGATTGGTACAGGTAATGAAATGTTCATTGGTACTATATCTATCCATGCCGGTAGGTGTTTTTTCAATCACCACGGCTTTGTTATCGATGGCACTACCTATCAGGAACGATTCAGAAACAAACATTTTACGTTTGGAGGCAATGGCCCAGGCTTCGTCTATCGTTCTGGCATATTGCAGAATCTCTCTTGCCACGAGTGACACCGGCGTAGCGGCCCCGAAAGGCACGTCTGTTCTGGCGGCATTGATGGTCACGGTAAGTCCCTGATCGTTCATACCGGAAACAACGCCTGTAAACCCGCCCCAGGTAACAAACATAAAGTTGTAACCCTTCTCCGGATGATAAAACACCACCATCTTATCTTCGGCAAACTTATCTCCCATATAGAAGTCAAAGTTGCGGCCTATGATCAGGTTGCTGTCTGCCGACTGCTCATCCCAGGTGGCAAAGGAAGTACATCCTACCAGCGCCATTCCCTGCAAGGCATGCCCGATATCATGTGCAGCATGATAGTTCATCAAACGCTCATAGTTACTGCCGATATAGTCGTAGTTGGGAGAGGCAGAAAAAGATTCTCCATAGATTTCTTCCTGGAATTCTGCTGCTACATTCTCTGCCAGATGCCTGTTAAAGAATCCGATAAAATATTTTAAAAAATGACGATAGAAGTTAGATGGGATCATTTTACTGATCTGTGCGATAAAATTATCCTCCTGACGAATGATCAGCTCTTTGGAGAGCTTTCCATTTGCAACGCCGCGTTCAAAGGGCGCGCCTTCCACGTACATTTCATAGAGTCCGCTGTTGCTGTGCCTGAACCAGTTATTGCCCAGTGTATAGGCGCCTGGCGCTATTTCTTTACGTTCCAGCTTCAACGCATCGGTATTGGCGATCTTCGGCGGGTCTATTTTACTTACCACTACCAGATATATTGCCAGTGCAATAAACAGCACCAATATCGTTCCGAATATCCATAGCAGCGCCCTGCCGAGTTTCCTCCAGCCGCTGCGTTTCTTCTTCCTGTTTGCTGTACTATACGTCGTTTGCTGATACATTGTTAATTGCTGTTACAAGATGTTCCATACCCAGGAATTCCGATGCCGTAATCACACTGCTCATCGTCACTCCCAAAATTCCATGTAAGTTCAGGTTTTGACCTGTAAGATACAAATTAGCCAGCTTTGTACGGGATGACACCATCGTACGCAGTGGTTCTTTACTGTCCTTCAGTACGCCATACATACTGCCATCCCCTGTACCGATATAATCGCGGTAGGACAATGGGGTGGCTACATAATAAGACTGTATACAATCCCTGAAGCGCGGAAAACGCTTTTCCACACAGGTTATCAGCTGGTCTGCCTTCGCTTTTTTGAAGTCCTCATACGCAGCTCCCCTGCTGTCGGGTTGTAATACGGTATTGAAAGTATGCTGCCATGGCTGTAATTCATCATAATGCATATACGTCATTATGCTCAGACTATCGGCCCATACGTCATTCTTCGAGCTGGCAGATACATACATCGCGTATGTTTCAGGCCAGGTTCCAGTCTGATAATGAATACCTGCCCATGCATCGTCGGAGGCATGGTAATAGTAGTTATGGTTGAGATAAGGGAAAGTACCCGGCTTCAAGGCCACATTCAGTACAAAGGCGCCGGTAGAATTTTCGAGCGACTGCATCCTGTTGCGATAAGCGCCACGAAGCATATCACTTTGCGTCATAGCCGTTGTCTGCGCGGGATGCAGGTTAGAAATAAAATGATCTCCCTTCACCTTTTTTCCATCCTGTAGCAGGATATGATCTACTTTATCACCCTCACCTACTATGGCGGTTACACCATTGTTACGGATGATTTCACCACCATTCTCCATGATACGGCGGCCCAGCCACTTGGCAATCTGAGAACCTCCATCCACACATTTCCAGGAACTGTTCATATAGCTGTTGACCACCAATGCATGTACATACAACGGCGTTTTAGCAGCCACACCCGCATAGAGCAGGTTGTTTCCTGCCAGCACATTCCGTAACCGCGTATTGCCGGTAAGTTCCTGTAAATACTCGGCAGCATTGAAATGCAGCACACTCCTTTTTTCTTCATAGTCGCCAAGGCGAAGATTGTACAAAGGGAACTTGCTACATACTTCTTTTATCTTTTCATAATAGGCATGGATAGCGGCTTTCTCTTCCGGAAAATCCTTTACCAGTGTGGAGATAAAATTCTCTTTTCCCTGTGCCAGCTTATATACTTTAGCATCGCCGCCAAAGGAAATGTGGTCGAAACCATCCATATCCATGCGTTTCAGCTTCAGCTTGTCCAGAATACCCAGGTAATTGAAAACCTTGTACAGGTTCTCTCCCGGCGCCAGTCCACCGATATAGTGGACACCGGAATCAAAGATGACTTTGTCCCGGGAATAGGTCTGCAAACAACCACCGATCTGACGGTTTTTTTCGTATATGCGTACCTTATAACCGTTCATGCTCAGTATAGCACCGGTTACAAGGCCACCAAGACCACTACCGATTAGTATGACCTCATTGTTGTGCATACATTTTTTGGGGGGATTTACGGATAACAAATATGACGTTAGATGTATAACGGGTATTGTCTATTTCTTCTGCTACAGCTCCATATTTCCGGATGATATTTCGTATACCCGATGCCGAAAGAAAGGTTAAACCTGTTCTTCCTGTTTTATTGAAACCAAAAACTTTTGTACTTAATACTTCTGTAAACTTAGTGCCTTCGTGGCGTTGCTTCCTGTCGGCATCGCCGTCACGCAAAACGATGACGCCATTATCCGTCAGGGCATTGATACACTGCGCCAGCACCTGTTCCTGCTCTTCTTCATTCAGGTAATGCATGACATCACTCAATATAAATGCATCCTGTTTTTCCAGGGTAATATCTGCAATATCAGCACAGATAAAATGCACATTACCTGTTTTTGAATAGTTATGTTGTGCAGTAACGATTTTATCTTCATCGTGGTCGATACCGGTTATCTCACGCTCCGGCGACAACCAGGCCAGCATATACGACATAAATCCATATCCACAGCCAATATCCATGATCTTACCGCGTTTCGGCAGCAGCTCATGGAACTGTTTATAGTTGCCTTCCATGCGCGTTTTGATACGCATGTACCATTCCAGCACAGGCCCTTTGTAGATGTAGTTATAGGTCAGTTGCTCCCGGAAGTACTTCGGTGTTTCCTTTTCTTTCCGCAGTTGCTCATACTCTGCTTTAAAGTAGCGGCTGATAGTTTTCGTACGTGCGCTGTAGTTTTCTCCCCAGCTGATGTCTTCCTTTGTAATTCTTGGCAGGTACTTCACAGTGATTTGCCCGTCTTTCAGCAGAAAGTCGCCCTTCTGCATCGTATAGGCGGTACCGTGTATTACGATCGGTAATATATCCAACCCTAATTCCTGTGCAATGAAAAACGCGCCCTTATGGAAACGCTTGATACCAGGATCAGCACTACGCGTTCCTTCCGGATATACCATGATGGAATACCCTTCTTTCACGCGGTCACGCAACTTTTCAATAGCCCCCTCTGCACCATCGGCCACGGGGTAATAGTCTGCCAGCCGCACTACCGACCCGAACACCGGCGATCTCCACACCCATTGATTGGTGAGCAAAATTACCTTCGGATGCAGCATCGTTGATACCAGGATATCCAGGAAAGACTGGTGGTTGGAGATAACCACCGCAGGTGTATCCAGGTTTTCATTCAATGGGTTAATGATCTTCTTACGCACATTACCCATGATATATATTACAGAACGGGTATACGCAGAAAGTAGTTTATGGTACAGCAGCTTGCCCTTCTCTTTATTGAATGGGTTCAGGCGGATCAGTATCCAGCCTATGCCTGTCATGAGAAAGCAGCCCAGTGTGAAGTAAGTAAATGAAAATATCGTTACAAATAAACCTTTCAACGTCCACGGTGCAAAGCCTTTACTGGTACGTTTGGTAATCAGCCAGTTGAAAAGCACCGGTATCATTACCTGTGAAATCAGTACCACCGTAGTAATACCAATAATGGAAATCAGGGCAATAGACTTCAGCGAAGGATGCTGTGCAAATATGAGTACACCCAATCCAAGAATAGTGGTAAGTGCGGAAAGGAAGATGCTTGACTTGAAAGAAGAAATGGTTTTCTTGCCGGTCTTGTATTCCTGCAACAACCCATCCATCATGAATATGCTGTAATCATCTCCCAAACCGAAAATAAATTCTGAAAGAATGATATTTACAATATTGAATTTGATACCAAACAACCCCATTATTCCCAGTATCCACACCCAGCTGATGGCCATCGGCACAAAGGTGATCAATGCCAGCTCAATGCGGCCGTAGGAAATCAGCAAAGCAGTAAATACCAGTAAGGATGTCATCCAGGCAATACTTTTAAACTCATTCCTGATCACCTCCACCAGCCTGTTTGCAGCGTATTGTTTGTCGAGAACAGTGGTATGCGGATGCTTGTCCAGCGCATCATATACTTCCTGCTTATGTGCCGGGTCTACCTTTAAGAGTGTCACCAGGGAAGTATTGCCATTGCGCTGCATGATATAATCTCCCAATGATCCACTCTTAATAATATCAATAGATTCCGGGGAAAGTATTTTATAATCTTCAGATAACAGCTGATCAAATTTATCGAAAGCGGTAGCGCTAAAGCCTATTTCTTTTCCGTGGGTGCGAAGGTAAGACAACACCTCCTGCTTCTTTTGTGGCGTCCAGTAAGCATTCCAGCGGGCTATACGCTCCTGCTGCTCTTTGGCAGATAACAGCAACGACTGTACGCCTGCTACCTTCTTAATAACTCCTTTTTCCTGTAGCTCATGAATCACCGGCATCAGCTGCTCTGTATGTTCCAGCGCTGATTCCATGTTGTCGCCATCAGACACAACGTATACGGATTGCGCTACATAGGCATTGACCGCATTCAGGTGTGCTTCTGATTTCTTCAGCTCCGGCGACATGAAATTCATACGCATCATGTCACTTTCAAAGCTCACGTTACCGGCCGTAAAGAAGAAAAATACCGTCAGCACAACAATCCCGCCTACCAGCCACTTATTTTTCTCCGGCTTGTAATCGGCAATTTTATCGATCCAGTTTTCTTTATGATGATGAACAACATCCTGCTTATGTCCAATTACAACCCAGTGCGGAAGGAATATCAGGGAGAACAACGCTGCACCTATCAAACTCAACGCTGCAAACAATCCTATGTCATGCAGCATCGGTGACTTTACAAATTGAAGGCATAAAAAGCCACCCACTGTAGTGAAACTACCCAGCGTCATTGGCATTGCCAGGTCACGGATCACCTCCCGCACATTACTGGTATGACGGAAGTGATTAAAGACGTGCAACGAGTAATTCACCGCAATACCCAGTACCACAGAACCTGCGCCCAGCGCCACCACAGAGATATGCCCCTTAATGATATATACCCATGCCAGTGAAAACAATGCACCGAAAACTACCGGCAACATAATTACTACCGGTGCGCGCTTCTTCCTGAAAAACAGTGCTATCAATGCTACCAGCAGCAATACAGTAATCCCCTGCGTGAGCATGGTATCCTGCCGTAACTGGCTGGCATTCCCTGCCGAAACAGCGGTTCCACCAAAATAGGATGCATATACACCAGGATATTCCTGCTTTAAGGTGTCCTGGATCTTATCCACACCCGCCAGGAACTGTGTATTTACTTTTGTCGCCGTTGGCGGATTAGACGGTGTAATAAACACCATCAGATGACGATGGTCTTTCGTCATCACATAATTATCATATAACTCAAACTGATCATCTGCCTGCAATTGCTGTAATTTCTTTACACCAATCCAGGAAATCCCTACAGGGTCTACCTGTATCATCTTCTTCAACACCAGTCCGGCCGGAGATATCAGCGTATTATAATCGTATTGTAATGACTTTTGCAAGGTATCCGGCTGTAGCAGCTGGTCAATTCTTGCATAGTCTTTTTCTTCCAGAAAAATCGGAAGGTTCGTTTGTATCAGCTGCATCAGGCCCATAACCGTGGAGTCCTGCACCTGTGCCTGAATATTTTTTATATAGGGAGATAAATTAGTATTTGCTTTACTGGTGAAGGCCGCCGCATAGGCAACCAGGCTATCAGGTTGCGCCGGCCCGGCACTATCTTTTTGTGAGATAGTCAGTATCAGCTTGTCTGCAAATTTAGAATCCTGGAAAACCTGTTGTAGTTTATCCAGCTTCTTATCCTGCGGTAATATTTTGGTAATGTCTTCTTCCAGCTTTACCTTACTGGCGAAAAAGCCTGCCAGCAGGAAACTCAGGACAGTGGCGATCCATAGCCATGTTTTATGGCGTTCAAAAAAATTATATATCGCTACGAAGAGAGTACTCATTTTTTATTGTTCCTGAAAATCCTGAAGAGGTTTCTTTTTTCTGAATATGGATAAAACGGCCAGACTCACCAGCCACGATAAAATTCCGGCAGCAACTGCCAATGTGCATGCGCCCAGCACGTACTGCAGGAGATTCTCCATGGCAGTTTTTTTCATCTGCGCAAGGCTCTGCCCCAGGAAAATCAAATCCTTGGAAGACTGCCCCAGATACATCTTTCCGGTGATAAAGCTGGCATATAATACCAGCACCGTCAATGGCGGTGTACTGATATGTGCAGCCAGTACCACCAATGCTTTATTTAATTTAAATTTTATTGATAATAATATCGCTACCAGCAGCTGAAAGCCCCAGATAGGCACTATTCCCATAAATACACCAAAGCCTATCGCTGCTGCCTTCTTACTATTACTTTCTGTCGGGTTCAGCACTTCCTCTTTCCACATACGCTTCCAGTTATCCCATTTGGAGAGATAACGGATAACGTCCCTCGGTTTGATATATATCAGTGTAATGAATACCAATACGGTGTTCAGCACAGAGATACGGGAGAAATCGCGGAAAGGCCTGAAATGCGAAACGCGCTCTTCTGCCGGCGGATAATAGACCTTAACCGGCGCCCAGTCTATCTTAATTCCTTTCCAGGCGCTACGTACCAGTACTTCTATCTCAAATTCATATTTGGTGCACCAGTATTGGCTGTTTCCCATTCTATGCAAAGGATACAAGCGGTAGCCAGACTGCGTATCAGGCATTTTCAGCCCTGTTTCCACATAAAACCAGAAGTTGGAGAATTTATTGGCAAAAGTATTTTTTCCCGGCATGTTCTCCTGTTGCAGGTTTCGGGCGCCTATCACCAGCGCATCCGGATCTTCACTGATCTTATTCAGTAACACCGGAAGGTCGCTCGCAAAGTGCTGCCCGTCTGCATCCATGGTGATGACATAGTCGTAGCCCTGCTCTTTGGCATAGCTAAAGCCCTTGCGCAACGCTATTCCCTTACCACGGTTAGGACTATACGAAACTAGCTGTACAGAAGGGTGTGATACCAGCACCTCAGCAGTATGATCGGTAGCGCCATCGTTTACCACAATTACATGATGGGTATAGGTCAGCGCGTCCTTTATCACTGCCCCCAGTGTGGTGGCATTGTTATAAGTAGGAATCAGCACCGCCACGCGGTGCTGCTCAAATAATTCGTTATGTGTAGGTGTAGCGGACATGCAATTAATTAAACAGTCCCTGGAACTTCATAAAGGTCATATCGTCGCGCTTCAGCACTGCTGTCACTTTCAGACCTGCCTCTTCTTCTTTATACTGTACCTGAATATCTACTACCGGCGTTTTACGTGGATCGATCATATTCATGAATTTCATATTGGTCGCCTTTTTCAGCACGGCTTTGCGTGAAATGGCAGCACCCAGAAACTCAGTGATCGTCTGTATCATACAAACACCAGGTACCACTGGCTGCTCAGGAAAGTGGCCACCAAAAATCGGGTGTGAGCCGTTAAATTCAATGGTTGCATTTACCTGTCCTGGTTCCTGCTGTTGTGCTATTACAGTATAAAAGTTACCTGCTAACATATTCGGTTATTTTTTTTCGACCCTTTGCAGGGAGATATTAAATTTAAAATTTAGATGACGGATGTAGATACTGTCAGGAACACCGTTCTGATAATGCGCCATCGTTACGCGTACCACCGGCTTACGTACAGAGGATTTTTCAATACGTAACAGTTTCGTGCAGTCGTTATCCGTTATATAGTAATTATTTCCTTTTTCTGTAGGAACAACTACAAATCTTTCATTATTTTCAACAGCTACATGGGCCTGGCTTAAATCCGGGCGTAGTAACACCAGCGCCAGATCCTGATTCAAAGCCTTCACCACGGCCGGTTTATCCATCTTGGGAATGATAAAGTGCTTGGTAAATCTGCCATCTTTATCATATTCAAAATCGAAGAACTTAAAGCCCATCTCGTTTGCAAACACAATCCTGAGTGAGCTGTCGGGCATTTGCTTCAGAAATACCAGTCCGCTGAGATGATGCTTTAAAATATTCACCTGCGTACTGTAGAGTGTATTTGTAAACGTCGGCCTGAACTGCGCTATACAATTCACATCGGCGGAATCTTTACGTTGCAGCCCTTTATATACAGAACGGCAACCAGTACCCGCCAGCACCAACAAAACGACACTACTTAGCAGAAAATAACGCATCCGGAATATTTGCATTCAGTTGTTTATGTAAAAAGCTGATGGTCGTATCATCGCCAGATGGTTCTTCCATCGTGATCTTCGACACAGAATAATCCTGCTTATCTACCAGCAACGTGATTTTATTGAAATAATCTTTCATGGCCTTATTGGCAGGCACCATTTCCAACTTGTAGTATTGTGCATTTTCAGATGCTTTGGTACTAAAGTCGGTATTATCCAGCACCGTCCCTCTTACACAGTCCACCGTAATTTTATTAACCTGCTCAAAGATCTTATTGGACTTCCCATTCACTTTATTTTCTTTCTGGGCATCCTTGATCCTGATCTGGCTACCATTCATCACCATCAGATAATAAGATGGCTGCTGATATTCCATTCTTACCTTATTATCTTTCTTAAACCAGAATTTCCCTTTGCTGGTGATTTTATCAGACAGCATACTGAGATTTTTCTCCTGCACAAAATCACACTGAATCGTTTGTGTGTTTTGTGCTGCCTTTGCAAACTGCTGCTTCAGCGGAGTCATATCCGTCACTGGTTTAAATCCTGTCTGGGCTTGTATTTGTAGCGAGAAGCACACACACATTACCCATAATATCCATTTACGCATAAGCGGGTATTTTTAATAATTTATCTACTCTCTCCAATTCATAACCACGTTGGCGAATGCCTTCAATCAGTGCCGGTAAAATATCAGCCGTAATCCTGCAGGTATCGTGCAACAGAATTACTGCGCCAGGCTTGAGTTTGGAAAGAATATGTTCCAATAGCTTTTGTTCATCTTTAGCAACGGTATCCAGCGAACGTATATTCCACCCGATGGCAGTCATATTGGTTTTACGCACTGCTGTGGCCAGGTTTGGATTGGTAACTCCATACGGAGGTCTGAACAGGCGCGGCTGTACATCCAATACATTCTCTGCCATGTCGTTCATATTCAGCAGGTCCAGCTCCATGCGGCGCCAGTTGTACATATCAAACCAGAAATCATGGCAGTAGGAATGATTTCCGATAACATGCCCTTCTTCGTGTATACGTTGCAGTAAGTCCTCGTTATCAGGAATATGCCTGCCAATACAAAAAAATACGGCCTTCACCTGGTGTGCTTTGAGTATATCCAGTATACGTGGTGTATATTCCGGCAGTGGCCCATCGTCGAAGGTAAGTGCTACTGTTTTTTTTGTTGTTTGGGCAGATGATAAGGTTTTGATAAAAAAACCGGAACGCACGTTAATAGCTCCCCATACACACAACCCAATATGTATCCCCGCTAACAGGTACCACCAGCCTGATATCTGATGGTATCCCATCATATATTTGGCAACGGTTATTATCAGCAGCGCCACTAAGGTTAATATGAGCGAGAACCTGTAACTCAGCATGCACGCAGCAATATCAGGGAATGGTGTGTTCCCTGGTGATGATTATAGATTAAAATATTTTTCAGTTTAGCTGGCGCCTGTCCGTAGAACATGGCTGCATCTGGTGCATCCTGCTCCGCGATCATCCTGTTGGCCATCCACATTCCGAAGGCCATCGCAGTAGGATATTCTCCGCAAAGATGTTTGAAGCAGGCCTCCGGATGCTCCGGAAATAAGGCTGCTGCAACTTCTTCATACATCTCATCCTGATCGATATCGCCGTTTCTGCCGGTTACCAGCAGGTCGATATCTCCCAGAGAAGTATCATGTTCTTCCAGAAATTTTACGATATGACCGATTACTTCTCCCTCCCACATTGGCTTATATAGTGTGGAGATGCCCACCAGTTCTGCTGCCGCATGGGCCCCTTTTTCTGTACTCAGTGTAAAGAAAGCCGCACCTTCGCCAGCAATAGTGCCACGTACAGGACTATTCAGCAGCTCCATCGTTTTCACCGGCTCTTTTTTATAGATGCCAAAACGGGAAAGTATCTGGTGGCTGTAATTGGTAATTTCGTCTAAACCTCCTGTGAGCACGTTTTTAGCTTCGCCTTCCCGCAGTATCATCATGGCATCCAGTAGGGAATTCTCAAATGAAAATCCACGGTGAACGAAGGTATTGTTGTAGGCATTACAACCCATGATCAGGGCTATCTGTCCACCTACGGTATTGTGTGTAGATTGTATAAACGCAGTAGGAGTCAACATTTCCTCGTGCTGCGATACCATTTTATTAAGAAATACACCTGTATCATCGAGGCAGCCATACGCTGTACCGGTGATGATTGCATCCGGCATGGCAATACCTGCTTCTTCCATACTCAGGTTAGCCGCACCTACGCCCATTTTCACTACCCGGCTCATTCTGCGGATCTGTTTCAGGTCGATCCATTGTTTGTAGTCAGGATCAACGGTCGACAGACGCACCTGTTCGTATTCCCTCAGCGTAGCGAATAAGGGACCTATCTGGGCAGTTTCCTGCGGCGATATACAACCGGTGCCGTTTATATAGATGTTCATGTGTTTAGATTATTCTTTTGAAAACACCAGGCTGGAACAATTTCCACCAAACCCGAAAGAGTTAGACATCACATGATGCAGGTCGTTGCCAGTGCTGAAGGTCGTTACCGGCGCAAAAGGCAGTTCTTTCATCTGGTGTTCGAACCTTGCGTTGGGATAAATGATACCTTCTTTCAGTGACAGTGCCGCATATACTGCTTCAATGCCGCCGCTGGCGCCTAGCGTGTGTCCCGTAAAGGACTTCGTGGAGCTCATCGCCGGAAAATGTGGCGCAAAAAGTCGCTCGATGGCAATACCTTCTGAAACGTCGTTGTTGGCGGTGCCGGTGCCATGCAGGTTGATATAGTCAATCTCCGCAGGCTGTAAACCAGCCATATGCAAGGCGCCTTTCATGGCAAGGTAATTACCTGTTCCATCCGGCGATGATGCCGTCTGGTGATAGGCATCGTTGGCATTGGCAAAGCCGCTGAGTCTTGCCCATGGCTGTATTTGCGCAATCAGTCTGTCGGAAACAAGTACAACATAACCGGCGCCTTCGCCCAGATTCAACCCGGTACGGGTATCATCAAACGGACGGCAGGGCTGCTGGTCTAATATCATCAGGGTATTAAAACCATTCAGGGTAAATCTGGTGAGCGCATCGGTACCACCGGCGATTACCACATCCACAATATTGTTGCGGATCAGGCGGGAGCCATACATCAGCGCATTGGCCGCCGAAGAGCAGGCGGTGCTGATGGTGGAAATATGATCGCGGATACCCATGGCATCTGCTACCAGCTCCGTAACGGCGCCGCATTCGTGGAGTACCACCTGCTGCAACCGGCCACCGCTGGGGTTTGTAAGGAATGTCTGGAAGAAATCTTCCGTTTTGTCCATACCACCAACGGTATTGGCAGATACAAATCCTACACGGTATTGGGAAATATCCGCCAGCCCGGAAGATTTCCAGGCTTCTCTTGCAGCAATGATACTCAGCAATGCTGTTCTGCTGGTATTTTCCGGCATCCTGGCCATATCGGCCAGGGTGTCGTTATCTGCTTTCACTTCCGCTACCGGGAAAGTATTACGATGTGCAGAATGCAGGTATTGCATGGCAGTCATGCCCGGCTGCATATCCCTGAATGCGGCTATATTAGCCCGCAAATCAAGGCCAATGCCGCTGATAACACCACCACCTGCGATCCATACCTTTTCACTCATGCCTGTTGCTTTTGATGGGCAGTAATAAATTCAGCCATCGAACGGATGGAATGAAATATTTCAGGTCCCTGTTCAGGGTTAGCAATGCGGATGTTATAGTGCTGCTGCAGCAGAACAATCAATTCCAAAGCATCGATAGAATCGAGACCCAAACCGGTTTTGAATAAAGGATCGTCATTACCGATATCTTCCGGTTTAACTTCCTGCAAGTTTAATTGCTCAATGATCTGCGATTTCAGATCCGACATCAACTGTTCCACGTTATGCTAATTTTAAAATTTATATATTTTTTAATCAATCGGGCGTGAGCCCACCCGCGCGCAGCGCGGAACACACCAACTGATACCTTCGGTATCAGTTGCAAAATACCAGCAGGCGGTCAGATAAATCAGGCATATAATGCCATCAAATTCTCCGCAGACAACGGGATATTTCCCTCTTTCTCCACCAGTGCCATCACTACTTCATAATCTTTTTCCATTACCTCTACCCACGCTACCAGACAAGCCTGTAAAGGCGTTTCAGCAAAGAGTGCAGTGGCATAATCCGACAGTAAACCGGCATCAAAGGATGAAGACACAAAAAAGGTATTCTCTCCCTTAAAACCATGCCGGATACTAATCTCCCCCATTACAATATTGGGTAAGGTATATACAAACAGGGCCGGACTGGCAAATTCCATTACGGTGGCATAATATCGCAGGTCTGTATCCAAACTGGCGCTACGGTTAGATAATAACATCCCAACAGCTTCTTTTGGAAGTGTATATACATTACTATCTTTCAACAAAGCCTCTGCAGCCAGCCACCCCAGCTTGCTGAGCGGGTCCATTTTATGGAATTTCGGATACTGACCCGAAAACTGATCATAGGCACCCCGCAGGAACTCCTGCAACTCCACCCCCGGAGACGAAAATAACAGCTGCCCGTTCAGGGTAATGCTGTTATTTCTGATTATACAAGAACCTGTTATATATGCTTTATTCTTCAATCGTAGAACTGCTTTTTAATTTCTCCGTTAATTCAATGGTGCGTGCCAGTCGCTTCAAAGCAGTGTCATGGTTGGTTACGAAAGGATTAGAAGTATCCCACACATAACCCGCCAGTACTGAACAAATCTTTCCTTTAATCTCAGGATCAGGATCTTTGGAGAAGAAAATGGTATCGAGTGTTCCCTCGTACCAGGCCATCACATAGGAACGGAAGGTATTCACGCCCTGCATGGTTGGCTCCATATATTCCTTCTCCCAGTCTACGGCTTCGCCCTTCAGCTTTTTAATCACCAGCTTTGCCGCCGTCTGGCTCGACACGCAAGCCAAAGTTACGCCAGATGAGAAAATCGGGTCCAGGAATTCTGTTACGTTACCTGTCAGCACATACCCATCACCGTAAAACTTATCGGTGGTAGCGGACCATGATTGCAGAATCCTTGGCTCAAATACCAGCTCTACATCACGGAAACGCTCCCTGGTATAAGGTTCCGACTCCAGCATTGCGCGGTATTTCTCTTCGTCGGTACCCGGAAACTCTTCAAAGAATGAAGGATCACTAACAAAACCCAGACTGGTAACACCAGTAGAAAATGGAATAATCCAGATCCACGTACCTTTTTTATGCACCACCGCTGTGATACGGTTAGGCTCGTCTGCCATGGAACGGCGCTTATCCACCGTATGCGCGAATAATGCCTTACGAGGCTGTAAATTGGAATTCTTCTCCAGGTTAAACAGCTTAGGAATCACACGTCCATAGCCACTTCCATCCACAATAAACCTGGCCTCAATCTGTGAAATATTACCGTCTTTATCTTCAACAGTAGTTACAGAATCGGAACCATTAAATCGTATATCCGTTACCGTTGTTTCGTAAGAAACCGGAACACCCATGCTTTCCACTGTATCAGCAAGGGTTTTGTCGAAGTCGGCACGGGTTACCTGCCATGTCCATTGCCATCCCGGCGTATGTTGTTCTTTAAAAGTGAAATCACATACAAGGTCATTCTTCACGAATTTGGCGCCAAATTTCTGCTGAAAACCTTTGGCAGAAATAGCATCAATAAATTTCGCTTCCTCCAATGCTTCCATGCAACGTGGCAGCAAGCTCTCCCCGATCACAAAACGGGGAAATTTCAGCTTCTCCACCACCTTCACCTTATAGCCAGCCTGGTGAATAATAGACGCAGCTACTGATCCCGCAGGACCAGCGCCAATAACCAGCACATCGACTTGTTCAGTTCTCATACGATGTTATTTTGGGATGTAATGAATTTTGTTATAATGCAAGGCAACTATGTATCGTTATGCTTTTCTACATTTCAGCAATGTATAGTTCAGTCCCATCTGATTGTTTTCTTCTGCAATCACTAAACCAGCGTCATTAACACATTGGAAGAAATCATCTGTATGGTACATCTGGCTGTTACCATTGGCCATGGCAGTGAAATACAGTGATGTCTGCTGTAAACAGAAAGCTGCTGATTTAAACTGCTGACGGTTCCAGAACGGCTCCAGGATGTAGATGGTTCCGCCGTCGTTCAGGGCTTCACGGCAACGCTTCAGGATAGAAACAATTTCCGCTTCAGAAAAACAATCGAGGAACTGGCTCATCCAGATGGCATCAAACCCTTTAGGGAAAGGCAGGCTCTCATCCAGGATATTGGCGATGTGGAAATGCACGCGGTTTTCAACGCCTGCTTCCTGCATTTTCTTTTGCGCCAGGCCAGCCTGACCAGGTAAATCGAAGATGGTCACTTCTACTTCAGGGTCTTTGGCAGTACATGCCAGCGCCCATTTACCGGTGTTTCCACCGATATCCAGTAAACGTTTAGGCTTGTTTTCAAATACAATATCCAAAGCGCCTGGTGTGGCCAGATCTGAATAGTAGTGGTCGAAATCGAACCAGCTTTTACCTACAGCCGGTGGCAGCAGTGATAAGCCGGGATAGATGGTATCCCATGGGCCGAGCTCTTTCAGGCCGGCAGGTTTACCTTCTCTCAGCGACTCCTCCAGGTGGTACATGCCTTTATAGCAGATATCCTGTGTGAAGTCCATATTGATGCGGGTCAGATTATCATGTAAGATGAAATAACCCGTTTTTGTCAGTGTATATTTTTTATCATTTACGATCACCAGCTCCATACCCAAACCTGCTTCCAGCAATACTCTTACGGCATAGCGGTTCATATTGGTCTGCGCCATAATTTCTTCGATAGTGATACCCTGTGAGCCGCTTTTGCTCACAGCATCTAAAATACCCATATCACGCAGCGCTCTGGTAGCCTGGAAAGCAATAGGTGCGAAGGCGAGCCATAACGCGGCTTCTTTGGCCTGTAATGCTGTTTTTGTTTCTTTATTAAACACGACAAATGATAAAATGTAGCTGGCAGACGCCCTTTAGATGTCGGCCACTCAGCTGATTAAACTAAAAACCATCGCTGCATTGCAACCGCCAAAACCTGATACGGTTTTCAGGAGATGTCTGGCATCGGTGTGCGCAATGGCATTACTAATATGAACCGGCATCGTTACACCGGAAGTTTCAAAATTCTTTGTCGGCAGTACTACCCCTTTCTTCAACGCTTCCATACTGATCACGGCCTCTATCAGTCCTGCTGCTCCCAGCGTATGGCCATAATAGCCTTTCAGACTGTTTACCGGCCGCTCTGCCAGGCCCGCATGATGCAGGGCTTTCGCTTCCATCTCATCATTATACGGTGTAGCAGTACCGTGGGCAGATACAAATGCGATTTCACCCGCCTCCAGGCCACTGCCTGCCAATGCCAGTTTCATGGCTGCCGCCAGCTCTTCGCCGGTGCGGGAAGGCCCCGAAATATGGTTGGCATCATTACTTACTGCACCATTGCCCAACACAATATCCCGGGCTAATGCCGGATCTTTGGTCAGTATCACGGTGGCAGCACCTTCACCCAGCGTCACCCCTGTCCTGTTGGCATCAAAAGGCTTGCAGGGAAGGGCACTCACCGCCTGAAACGACTGAAAACCAGATAATACAAACCGGGTGAACACATCTGCCCCCGTTACTATTACCTGATCATATACACCCGCACTCATCAGTCTTTTAGCTGTAATAATGGCTACCAGTCCTGATATACAGGCACTGCTCACAACCACCGGCTTGTTGACCACGCCAAAATACGCGGCCACCTTTTCAGCGCTGCTGCCCAGCTCCATGAAATCTACCGGCATATCAGGGAACCTGGCGTGCAGGTCTTCCTGTCCATTGACCATTTCCTGGTTGACTGTCTGCTCCAGCAACTCGATATTACCTTTGGTGGTAGACACGATCAGGCCGGTGCGCTTATCCTGTACCGGGATGGCTGTCTGTTCCAGTGCGTTGGCGATAGAAGTAATCAGCAGTGTCTCAAACTTCGTATAACCCTGCAGGTTATATTTTCCGGCATAGGACTCCAACTGACCAGGCGCCATCATAGCAGCATAAAACGGCGCATTGGCATAAGCAGCATCTTCGTGTAAACGGATGCCGCTATTACCCTGCAATACCGCCTCAAAGTTCTGTAGGGTGGTGCATCCCAGCGGACTCACGATATTATCAGCAGCAACAAAAACCTTTTGCATAGTACCCTTTTATACCAATCCCTGTTCTTTTTTCCATTCACTGAAAAAAGGCGGCAGGGTGAGCTGCAGCAGGCCGGATTCCTTGTCCAGGAATACCTGGACACTGGAGCCGGTAGCCACCACCTCACCCGTGGCTGCGTTGGTTAGTTTATATTCGAATTTCAGTTTTGCGGCAAGGTCATCCACATAGGTAGTATGTACAACTACCTTGTCGCCATATTTCAGCGGACGCTTATAGTCACACTGTATATTTACCAGTGGTACGGTATATCCCCTGGCTGCAATGTCCAGGTAGCGTAAGCCGTATTTTTCCCCGAAAGCCTCCCTTCCGTCTTCAAAATACTGCACATAATTCCCATGCCATACGATCCCCAACGGGTCACAGTCGTTAAATCTGACCTGTACAGTGGTGCTTTCGGTTAATGCCATTAGTTATCCTTTCTTTTTCGGTTTTGCTGGTGCTGATTTGTTACCAGCTACAGCTGTTTTGCCCGGTTTTTTCGGCGTAGAATCCGCTGCCGGCGCTTCTACAGGGTCTGTAGCATTGGCATATTTTTCTTTCCACTTATTAATATCACTGTGTACATCGTCGAGCACACTCTTTAACGGTGAAGCCCAGAAGTTACGGAAACCAAAAGACATGGTAGGTGTTTTTCCTTCCATTCTCTCTGTCAGCAATACACGATGTTTTTCCATGTCCACAATGGTAACAAACATAGAGGCTTTCTTATCCATTTTACTCATGCCGTCCATTACCAGCAACACGCCAATGCCTTTCTTACCGGCGAAATCGAAGTCTTTTACCAGTTTGGTAACATCTTCTTCTTTCAGACGACGCAGGTCGGCACTGTTGTCGGACAATAATGTACCTGGATTTACAGCTGCATTCCGCTTGTTAACCGGGCCAATGTCATACGTTACGTTCTCATGGCGGAAATTGCCAGGAACGTCATACTTTTTAGATTCATTTACAACGACCTGGTTAATACCTGCAAACTGGCGGTCTACAATATCACCTGTCTTTGCACCGGCATCACCGATCAGGCGGGCCTGTGTAAAATCCACTCCCAGCCAGGTAAAGGAGGAATCCTTATTGTCCAGGAAGTTTTTTAATTTTTGTGCTTTTGCTTCAGTAAAAAAGCTACTCAGAAAAAAGGTTACTACCAGAAAACATAAGCTGGATTTCATATTGATTATATTTTAGGGGTTGATGAATATTTTCAGTTCGCACTGCGCCATCACCTTATCCTGATACACTACTTTGGCATTGACCATGGTAGCATTGAATACCTGTCCGGTAATTTCGGTGGTGGTTTCGATGGTGGCTCCTGCTGGTGGCAATTCAAATATTTCAAAATCCTTTACGGCGCCAATAAAACCCAGTGGCACCGGTGTATTTTCCTGTCGCGCGATATAACCGACACGCGCAGCAGCCGTCTGGGCCATATTTTCCATCAGCCCCGGCGCAATAAAGTATCCATTCTCCACAAAAATATTATCGGGGGCAATATTCAACGCAGTACGGGTAACAGGCCCTTCTACTGCCAGGATTCCACTGATCATTACAATTGGCGCGCGTTGCGGAATATATGCGGTAATATCGTCGGTATGAATAAACATCTTCACAAATTATTGTAAAAAAAGAAATACGAAGTAAATAGAATTATACGAAATTATTAACAGTAATAACACGCAGATTTAAAGATACAGGATAGCGTAATAACCCTTTAAACTGGCTGGTTATTCGGTTTATAATTTTTTCAATAAGATAAATATCTGGTATTATACCCTTTATTCTACCCAGAAGTCGTAATAATTAAACCATTGGGTAGGATATTTCCTGATTTTCTCTTCCATACCTGCTACAAAATCATTCAGTGCCAGCTCCTGTTCACGACGTCCGTTGTAAACTTTCGGCTCGGTTGAATAAAAATGATAATGGGTGGCGGATTCCTTAAAGGCATAAACGCCGCAAACAGGCACCCTGAAGGTGGCTGCCAGCAGAAAGGGCCCCAGCGGAAAATGTGCCGGAGATCCCAGCAAATCAGCGGTCATGGTCTTATTGCCGGGCAGAAACCTGTCGGCATGCATGCACACCAGCTCCTGGTTACTCAAGGCTTCATTAATGGCATAAATATGCGATAAATCGTCCTTTAGAACGATAATATTCACATTTCTGCCGCCGGTAACGGATGCCAGGTACTCTTTGATACGCTGATGCTCCCCGTCAAACATGACAATATTAATTCGGGCATTCAGCCGCTTAAACAGGTGCCCCGCTACTTCCCAGTTACCTAAATGCGCACTGAGCATAATTCCGCCCTTGCCACCGGCAACCAGCTGGCGCAAATGCTCCTCCCCGTCAAAATCAAAGGTGAATTTATTGCCCATATCAGCCATCACCACCACCTTATCGATGATGGTCTGGCCAAAAATATAATAGTTGCTATATAAACTGAATAAGGACTTCAGCCTGCTATAGCCTATCTTTTCATGAAAGTATCGGTAAATGGGTTTGGAAGAACTCCAGGAGAACAAAAAATAATACGCGGCCACAAACCTTAACAGGAAATAAGCAGGATATACACCCCCATAACGCAGGATCCCAATAAAAATACGGTATCCCAGCTTATTCCCCTTCGACTTTCCCTGCCAGGACGGCATTATACTAGTTCTTTTTGCTGAATACGAGCAGTGACGTAATCGTAAAAATCCTGGAAGGTGACAATGCTCTGAAAGTCTTCAGGCTTTACTTTAAAACCAAAATTATCTTCAATCACTACTACCATGTCGATATAGTCCAGACTATCTAAGTCCAGTGTAGCTTTCAAATTAGCTTCAGGCTTAATTGCGTCGAGGTCAGCTTCAAACTCCTCTACTAAAAACTTGTTGGTGACAGTTATTACTTCTTTCAGTTCCATAAAATGTATAACAGATATAGGTTGATTTAAAAATTACAGTTACCTATATGGGTCCCTTCCGGGTAAATTTCAACCAATCCTGATAATTCTTGTGTTCTACGATTGTTCCAGGGGCCAAAGTTAAGAATATATTGGAAGTTACACATACAACGAGGCTGATGAGTTTTCCACCTCTCCAAACTAGTGATTTTTATACTCAGAAAATTGGCGTTTTAATACTATTTTCCCTCCCAGCCTTTCACTATCAGAGAAGAATTTGTTCCCCCGAAGCCAAAAGAGTTAGACAAAAATATATTAAATTTTTTATTAAGTGTTCTGCTGACGATATTCAATTTTGCCGCGTCGTCATCCGGATTTTCCAGGTTGATATTAGGTGCAATGAAATCGTTCTGCATCATCAGCATGGAATATACGATTTCACTGGCCCCGGCCATCCAGCATTCATGCCCCGTCATCGATTTGGTGGAGCTCACCGGAATATTTCCGCCAAAAACCTCATAAATCGCCTTCGCTTCACTGGAATCCCCTGCCGGCGTACTGGTCGCATGTGCATTGATATAATCAATATCGGTAGATTTCATGCCAGCATCCTGCAGTGCTATCTGCAAAGACCTGACCGGCCCGTCCACCGTTGGATTGGAGATATGCGCGCCATTGGAAGAAAATCCATAACCCAGCACCTCACCCAGAATAGTAGCCCCTCTGCGCTGCGCAGATTCCAGGCTTTCCAGGATAACGGTAGCCGCACCGCCACTAGGCACGAGCCCGTCCCTGTCGCGGTCAAAAGGCCTCGAAGCACGGGTCGGGTCACTCTCCCTGGTGGAAAATGCCGCAATCGCATCAAAATTACCCATGGCATACAGGTTGATCTCCTGGGCACCGCCACAGATAACCGCATCCTGCATACCGTTCTTGATAAACATATATCCCAGCCCGATAGCATGGGAGCCACTGGCACAAGCCGCACTCACCGTGAAATTCACGCCTCTCAGCTTGAAAATCGTAGCCAGGTTCATATTTACAGTGGAGTTCATGGTCTGAAATACAGAACCAGAGCCCACCAGCATGGTATCTTTCTTTTCCCGCATGATATCAGTAGCTTCTATCACGGGTTTGGCCGAACTGTCATTTCCATATAACAGCCCCACCGGTGTTTTCTCAAAATAATCCTCGCCCATACCTGCCTGCGCCAATGCTTCACGGGTGGCCATAAAGGCATACTCGGCCTGTTCAGGCATCATCAGGCGGGCACGTCGGTCCAGCAGGCCTTTCAGCTCAGGACGAGCTACATAGCCCGTCAGCCCGGAACGATAACCAAAAGCTTTCCTTTCAGGGTCCAGGATAATCCCTGACTTCCCCTGATACAATGAATCTCTCACTGCCTGCAGGTCTTTACCAATGCAGGAGTAGATTCCCAGTCCAGTGATCACAACTCGGTTCATAATGGCTACGGTTAACTTATTGTTGGATTATTTATCAGGTATATAAACCTCCGTTGATACTCAATACCTCCCCGGTAATGTAAGAGGCGCCCTTTGAAGCAAAGAAAGCCACTGCTTCTGCTACTTCTTCGGCGGTACCGAAACGGTTCATTGGCACTTGTGCTGCGAGCTCCTTTTCATTCAGCTCGGCAGTCATATCTGTTTTTATAAAACCTGGTGCTACGGCGTTGACAGTTACTCCACGTTTAGCAATTTCCTGCGCCAATGCTTTGGTGGCGCCTATTACGCCCGCCTTGGCGGCTGAATAGTTGGTCTGGCCCGCCAGTCCCTTAATACCGGACAACGACACCATATTGATAATCCTTCCGTAACGCTTCATCAACATACTGCTTAATACCTGCTTGGTAACATGGTAAAAGCCATTTAAGCTGATATTCAATACGTTGGACCATTGTGCTTCGCTCATCATGAACATCAGGCCATCCTCACGGATACCTGCATTGTTCACCAATACTTCGATCTGGTCTTCTTTATGCGATTCTATCCAGCCTCCCAATACACTTTTCACTTCTTCTGCCTCGCCTACATTGAATTGCAATAATTCTCCCGTACTCCCGGCATTTTTCACAGCTTCCAGCGTTTCCTGTGCCGCTGCTTCATTGCCCTTATAATTGATAAGCACATGGTAGCCCAGTTCCGCCATCTTCACACATACCGCTCTGCCTATACCCCTGGAACCACCTGTAATTAACGCACATTTCATCGATTGATTCGTTTATGCCATACTTTACTACGGCCATTTATTTACTATGTAATGCTGCTCAGACTGTTTTCAATTATCAGGCCAGTCTGATTAAATCGTAACCGGCTGGTTTGTCAGCAGGTACTCCTTAATCTGCTGAAGGTCCTTATACCTTGGACTGTCTTCAATAAATTTAGGGAAAATAGCTCTCACATCCGTGTATATTTTGTGTGAGAACGCCGCCAGTCTATCCTGACAATTCAGGTAATCCACTGCCTGCAACATGGTCATCACCTGGATACTCAGCACTTCAAATGTATTGCTGATTACCTTGTTGGTCATCACCGCGGCATTGCAACCCATGCTCACAATATCCTGATTATCATTATTATTAGGAATACTATGAACATACATCGGGAAGGATAATGTCTGGTTTTCTGCTACGGTAGAGGTTGCTGTAAACTGCACACCCTGCATACCGAAATTCAGTCCCAGTTTACCCAGGTTCATGAACGGCGGGAACTTATGGTTCAGCTTTTCGTTCATGAGGTAATTGAGCTGACGCTCAGATAACATCGACAGTTTGGTGATGGCGATTTTAATTTTATCCATTTCCAGGGAGATGTAATCGCCGTGGAAATTACCACCATGGAATACGTTTTCTGCTTTGTGGTCTACCACCGGGTTGTCACTCACAGAGTTCAACTCACCAACAACAGTGGCTTCGGCCTGTTTCAGGGTGTCGTACACCGGCCCCAGGATCTGTGGTACACAGCGGAGGGAGTAGTATTCCTGTACTTTATCTTTAAAGATTTCCTGTTCGTGTTCTTTATAAAGATGATCAGGGCGATGGCGGACCATTTTGCTGCCCACCAGTACTTCACGCATGGTGGCGGCAATTTTGTTCTGTCCTTCGTGTTTCTTCACAATATTTAATTCTGAAGAGAGATGATCATCATATGCTTCCACGATTTCGTTGATCATGGCAGAAATGGTAGTAGCCCATGACAGCAGGCGTTTTGCTTCGATCAGGTTTACCAGACCGATACCCGTCATGGCAGATGTACCATTGATAATTGCCAGACCTTCTCTAACGTGAATGCCTATAGGTTTCAGCCCCAGTCGTGCGTAAACATCTGCCGTAGGCTGTAATTTATCTTCATACCATACTTCCCCTTCGCCGATCAGCACCAGTGCCAGGTGGGCCAGCTGTACGAGGTCGCCGGAGGCACCTACGCCACCGTGTTCAAACACGCAAGGGTATACGTTTTTATTAATCAGGTCCCTGAGCAGTTCCACTACTTCAGGGTGAATACCGGAATGTGCCTGCATAAAGCTGCTCAAACGCGCTATCATCAGCCCTTTGGTGTGCAATGGCGACATCAGCTTACCGGAACCGCTACTGTGGCTTCGGATCAGGTTATATTGCAACTGGAAAGTATCTTCATCAGATATCCGGTACTGTGCCATAGGCCCAAAACCGGTGTTAATTCCATATATCAGCTTCTTCGCAGAAAATTGACGGAGAAAGGTAAAACTGGCTTCCACTTGTTGTAAAGCCGCTGCATCCAATACCAGCTCTTCACCGCCATAAAGTACCCTGTAAACTTCTTCCAGGGACAGCGCCTTACTTCCTATTGCAACCATGGTTACTATTAAATTATATTAATTGTTTATGTAAAAAAGTGCTCAAAAATAGTATAAAGCTTCGTTTCTTCAAATATTTAGACCACTCCGTTCTATAAATACGGATAACTACGTTGGCGGTTTTTACGCATTTTAATGGGGGAAGCTCATCCTTCTTCTACAGTTTGCATAGGTGGTATCACCAGGACTTTATCAATACGGTGTGCATCCATATCCACAATCTCAAATGTAAAACCTCTCCAGGTGAATTTCTCGCCCGTCTTAGGAATATGTTCCTGATGATGGAGTATAAAACCTGCCAGGGTATCAAAATCCTGCTCAAATTCGTTCATCCAGTCCTCTTTATCAAATTCTGCCAGAAAATCATAGAAAGGAATCTGTGCATCCACCAGGTAGCTGCCATCTTCACGGAGTACCATATTATAGTCATCGTACTCTTCTGTTTCCGGCATATCCCCTACTATAGCTTCGAGAATGTCATTCAGCGTGATCATTCCCAGGAAGGTGCCATACTCATCTACGATAAAGGCAGCGTGAATATGGGTCTCCTTAAACTTCTCCAGCACCTGGTAAGCGGTATTGTTTTCAGGAACAAACAGTGGTTTCTTCATGATCTGCGCCAGTGGCAACGATTTGCCGCCAACAAGGTACAGATCCTTTATCGAGACCACCCCCTTCAGCAAATCCACGGCCCCATCGCAAACCGGGTAAACGGAATGCATACTGTCCTGGATTTTTTGCTGATAGGTACCGGCCACTTCGTTGATGTCGAGCCAGGTAATATCTGTTCTGTGGGTCATCAGCGAGGTAATATTTCTATCTCCCAGATGAAAAACCCTTTCAATGATTTCCTGCTCCGTTTCCTCTACGGCGCCGGAGTTGGTACCCTCATTGATAATAGCTTTTATCTCTTCCTCCGTTACATGCGTATCCCTGGGCTGTATGCTGAACAGCTTCACGATTACATTGGTAGAGGCACTTAATAACCAGATAAACGGAAAGGTAAGCCAGGAAAGAAACTGCATAGGCTTTGCCAGGCTTTTGGCGATAGATTCCGGCTTTGCGAGCCCCATTCTTTTGGGAACCAGTTCTCCAAATACAAGGGAAAAATAGGTGATCACCACCACGATCAGCGTAGTAGCAAGCCCGCTGCTATAGGGTTGTAACCTGGGGAATGTATTCAGCCAGGCCACCACATCTGTTTTGATGTTTTCTCCTGAATAAATACCGGTAAGAATACCAATAAGTGTGATGCCGATCTGGACAGTTGATAAAAACTTGTCCGGATTACCAGCCAGCTTCAATGCGGCTTTTGCTTTTTCATCCCCTTTATTTGCCTGGTTCTCTAACCTAACTTTTCGGGCCGAGACCATTGCGATTTCCGACATCGAGAAAATGCCATTGAGCAAAATGAGGATGAAGATTATGACGACTTCCATGATTTAAAGTCTAAAAATAATTAATTATTCAAATATAAGGGTAAGAAATGCCAGTCCCAGTCCAAGTGCTATTGCCAGTACTTTACGCTTGCTCAGCTCGTGGTGTTTGGTACCTGATTCGTAAAAAATTGTTGTTGAAATATGCAGAAATGCACCGATAACCAGGGCCACAAGATAGATCAGATAATGCGACACCATCGCTGATTTACTTCCCAGCCATCCGGCCAGGATGGCAGCCACAGGTGTCACCAATGCAAAGATGATCAATATCTGCCACAATTGTTTACGGCTTTTATGCGCATGCATCATCACGGTGATCAGCGTCATCGCTTCCGGGATCTTATGCGCAGCAACCCCAACCATCAGCGACGGCAGGGCAGACTGGTCTTCATAGGTGAAGCCCAGCGGGATACCTTCCATAAAGGCATGGATAGACAACCCCAGCAACAACGGCGTTACCGCTATATGGTGATGATGCGTTTCTGTCGGAATATGGCTGTGGCCATGTTCCATTCCGTGCGACAGCTGCTGCAGGAATACCTGCAGGAAGAAACCCAGTACAATATAGGCGCCGGCCATATGGCCCAGCTCATGATATACTTCCGGGAGCAGATGCATGATCGTTACTCCAAACAGGAAGGCGCCGGTAAATGCCAGCAGATAGATAGAAAAGTTGGCACTAACCCGCCGCACCGTCATCGGGATAATTCCGCCGGCGATCGTTGCAGCCAGTACCAGTATCAGATAGTTCCAGTTCATGTTGTCAGTTCAGGTTTCAGTTCCAGCTTTATACGGCGCTTGAAGAAGCTACCGCTCAGAAACCCGAAGAAAGCGCCCATCACGCCCCCACCGGTAACATCCAGGGGATAGTGAACACCTACATATACCTGGGCATAGCTGATCGCTGCTGCCCAAAGGAAAAATAACCAGGTATATCGGCCGAAAGATGATTTTAAAGTTAAGAAACAAAACATAGCCAGCGCAAAATGGTTGGCTGCGTGATTGGAAGTAAAGCTCCCGCTCCTCGGACAATACACCACCAAAACACGGGTATAGTGCGATACAATCGGGTCCCGGCAGGGCCGTAAACGCCCGATATATTCCTTCAGGAACAGACTTGCCTGGTCTGACACCCCGAATGTTATCAGGAAAAAAGCGATCCAGAAAAGCCCTTTCCAGCCATAGTTAATAGTAACAAACAAAGCCAGGAATAAATAGAGCGGCGCCCACATAAAAGGCTCCCGCAACATGGGCATGATCACATCCAACACGCCGTTATGCCACTGCCCGTTGATATGTAAAAATAACCTGAGATCGCCGCGAAGTAGTGATTCTAGCATGGCTGCGATTTTGTAGCGATGATGATCAGCCTCGGTGAACGCTGCGCATCATAGCTGTTAAAATGATAGTCCCCGAAAATTTCGGTTATTATTAAACCCTGATGGGCAAACATCTCTTCAAAATCTGTTCTGGTAAAAGCATTCACACTCTCTGTATATTGCAATCTCCTCAGCTTCTCCTTATCAAGTATATTAATTTCTTTCAGAAACTTCCTGTCCTTCAGCTCCCGGTGGATATCAAACACCACATTGTCCTTCTCCACCACTTCAGCTTTAACAAGATGTGCCGCCACATAGTTGCTGTTCAGGTAGTCCAGCACCAGCTTACCACCCGGCTTCAGGGCATTTTTCAGCGTACGCAACGCGTTGTCATTGTCGCGCTGGGTATCGAAATACCCGAAGCTGGTAAAGAAATTAAAGACTACATCAAAGTAATTTACCCGGAAAGGCAGGCGCATATCATGCTGAAAGAAGCTCAGATGACTGTTTTCCAACTTCTTAGCGGCGTTGATGCTCTCTGTGGACAGGTCGATACCGGTAACACAGTAGCCCTTGTCTGCCAGGTATTTCGCATGGCGGCCACGGCCACAGGCCACATCCAGCATTTCTGCATCCGGACCAGGCTGCAGGTAGGCAATGAGTTTGTCAATGAATGAAGCAGCCTCCTTTTCATCACGATTGCTGTACAGCAAATGATAATAGGGAGAATTAAACCAATCTTTAAACCATGACTTTTCTGCTTCCAAGACTATTGTTGTTTTTTATTATTGAACAGTAAATATCGTGTGCTTTCGTAATAGCCACGTGTTAAATTATTTAAATATTTCGCGGTATCACGATGCTCCGCTTCCACATTTTTGGTAGGATTTGCCTTCAGATCGTACAGGGAGGTAGTGCCTGTTTTAAGGTTTACCTCATACATATACTGATCGCCCACCATGGAATAATACGGCTGCTGATTACGCATATATTGGATATATACATATTTATCGTTTACCCTGGTGCTGTCGAACAGGTTCATTCCCAGTGTGTAATTGTTATATGGCATCCCCACCATACTAGCCACGGTAGGATATACATCCAGGAGGCTGCCTGGCGTGGTGATGACCTGTCCGCCGGGAATATGCTTAGGGCTGTACATAAACGAGGTGACATGCTCTCCTCCTGAACCCATTTCATACTCCGGTAGCGGCATAAAGCTGTACGGATTGAGGATACAATTATGATCGCCGAAAAAGAAGAAGATAGTATTATCCAGATAACCATCTTTTTTAGCCATATCGATGAGATGACCAACGTTATAATCCTCATAGCGGAGGGCATTGAACTGGTCTATAGACACAAAACCGGCGGTTTTGAATTTCTGCATATCGATATCCTTTTCTTCCAGCTTTTTGAAATCGCCGGCGCCATGGGTAGTGGTATACGGCGGGTGATTATCAGCCAGCTGCAGGAAGGCTACGAAAGGTTCTTTTTTATCATTGGTTTCTTTGAAAATCGAGCTGGCTTCTGTGATCAGGTCGTAGTCTGATACACCCCATACGTCAGCTTTGGGTGATTTATAATAGCCTTCTTCAAAGATTTTTACTCCTTCAACATTGTTGGTAAATACCGCGCGGATATTGGCCCAATTGGTATTTCCACCCAGCAGGTAGTATTTATTGTAACCTTTGAACTGGTCCATAATGATACGCTGGTCCAGCATTTTAGGGTGGCGGCTGGCGGTACGTACGGCAGTAACGTCCGGCAATCCGGTGGTAACGCCGAATACAGTCTTAGCAGTACTGACAGCAGGTACATAGAAGTTTTTGAAGAGGATACCGCCTTCGGATATACGTTTCATATTAGGCGTAGCCTGCATCGGGTTGCCATACATGCTGGTAGGCGCTGCCCCGGTGGATTCCAGCATTACCAGCACGATATTCAGTCTTGGTTTGGAGCTGTCGCCCGGGATACTACGCTTAAAGTTCAGTGTATTAACATCGGGATGATCTACACGGAGGTAGCTGGCAGTCGTCTCATAATATTTTTTAGTAGCCTGGATATCGAAGGTATCGCCATCTACATTGAGGTTGGAAACGAAATACAGGATTGGGTTGAGGCCAAGACTGGTGACGCCGTTATCGCGGGTAAACATGGCCTGGCTCCAGCGCAGCGGGAAGTAGGCAAAGTTGCCATAGATACCGCCGGCGGTAAGGAGGATGAGGGCGCTGGTCCATCCGATAAAGGAACCTTTGGAAAGGAGTTTTTCAGGTTGGGCCGCAAATTTTTTCCAGGTAGCCTTTTGTAGCCGTGTGATAAGGTACATGAATACAACCAGGCCCAGCACACCGCGTACAACAGGGTAGCTTTGCCATACCATGCGGGCATTGTCTGCACGTTCACCTTTTGCGAGGAATCGTAGTACGGAAGGGTCCAGGCGCATGCCCAGGTAATCGTAATGGCCAAGGTCAAGTATATATAATAATGTTAATCCCAGGTAGATGATAAACAGGTAGGTCATATTTACACGTCGTATAGCCCTGGACGTGAAATACTTATTTCTCCAGATCAGGGTCCCGAAAAGAATTGGGACGATCAGTATAAGGGTAAGACGCAGATCGAATTTAGAGCCAAGGTACCATGCTTTCTGAATGGCTGCCTTATCAGTGACGGTGGTCTTGAAAAAAAACAGGTAGAAAACTAACCTGAACATGACCATCAAAAGGAACAGGTAAAGCGTTTGAACAAACACATATCGAATATACCGGGGTATATTCTTCCAGAAGTTTTGCATGTAACGTATAGCCGTTTTTTAAAAAGCGTAGCTGCAAATATAGGTATTAGTTTGTTAGATAGAGAGCGGATAGACGATGTAAACCTGCCATTAGTCACAATTTACTAATTAGGAAATCTGGCATGGATTTTTTTATATTTGCCTTCCTTTAAAAACAGAATCTTGTGGCACTGATCAAATCGATATCCGGTATACGCGGAACCATAGGCGGCAGGCCCGGAGAGGGACTTTCTCCAGTTGATGTAGTAAAATTCACAGCGGCTTACGGCACCTGGCTAAGCAGGCATACTGACAACCGTAAGGTGGTAATCGGCCGTGATGGCCGAATCTCCGGTGAAATGGTGAAAAACCTGGTAGTTTCTACCCTGAATGCATTAGGTATTGACGTGGTAGACCTTGGTTTATCCACTACGCCAACTGTAGAAGTAGCAGTAACAATGGAAAAAGCTGCTGGTGGTATTATCCTCACCGCCAGCCATAACCCTAAAGAGTGGAACGCACTCAAACTCCTCAACAGCCAGGGTGAATTCATCTCCGGCGAAGACGGAGCACAGCTCCTGGAAATAGCTGCCAGTGAAGACTTCAACTTCGTTGATGTTACCAAATTAGGCACCTATACCCAGGACGACAGCTACCTTCAGAAACATATCGACCAGGTGGTAAACTATCCACTGGTAGATGTGGAAGCTATCAGAAACCGCAATTTCAAAGTGGTGGTAGATGCGGTGAATTCCACTGGCGCTATCTTTGTTCCTGCGCTGCTGAAAGCTTTAGGCGTAGAACAGGTAGATGTTCTTTTCGGGGAAGTAACCGGTAAATTCAGTCATAACCCTGAACCATTACCGGAAAACCTGACTGCACTTTCCAACGAAGTAAATAAAACCAAAGCGGATCTTGGTATTGCCGTAGATCCTGATGTAGATCGTCTGTGCTTTGTTTGCGAAGATGGTAGCATGTTTGGTGAAGAATACACGCTGGTAGCAGTAGCTGATTACATACTCAGTAAACGTAAAGGCAATACCGTTTCCAACCTTTCTTCTACCCGTGCACTGAAGGATGTCACCCTGAAACATGGCGGCACCTACGCTCCTTCTGCTGTTGGAGAAGTAAACGTAGTAAAGAAAATGAAAGAAGTGAATGCGGTAATCGGTGGTGAAGGTAACGGTGGCATCATCGTTCCTGATACACATTATGGCCGTGATGCACTGATCGGTATTGGTCTGTTCCTCACCCACCTGGCAAACAGCGGCAAGAGCATCAAAGCGCTTCGCAACAGCTACCCGGACTATTTTATCTCTAAAAATAAAATTGAACTGGACAAAGGTGTAGACGTTCAAACTATCTTCGAAAAAATTAAAGGCAAATACAAAAATCAGCCTATTAATACAGAAGATGGTCTGAAAATCGAGTTCGAAACAGACTGGGTACATCTCCGTACTTCCAATACTGAGCCTATTATCCGTATTTATGCAGAGTCTCAGAATGAAACTACTGCTGATAATATTGCGAAAAGGATTATGCAGGATATTAAAGAATTCATGCATTAATCGTTTGGTGTTATGTTATTGAAAAAGGAGCTGCGATGCAGCTCCTTTTTTATTGGGTAGGGGTGATATCGAACTAACATTTAAAGGCAAAAACAATTGATATTCAATAAATAGCAAGTGGTATCGCAAATTGCGATACCACTTGCTATTTATTAATCATTATCTGATTCATAACGCGTAAACCCAATTGGTTCTCGTGCATTATCACTTGACGGATTGATTAACTTCTTAAGGTATTCAAAAATCAGATTTATTTCTGTGTCATGATTTACTGATTTTCTCTCCAATTGTTCAAGTTTTAACAGAACATCTTTATGAGTCGAAAGCATTTCACGCATTTTTACGAAAATTTCGATCAATCGGATACTAACCTGAATAGCTCGATTACTTCTTAATACATTAGCCAGCATCAGGACTCCATGCTCAGTAAAAAACATATGGATTATGCCCCCCCATATGGCTTTTAGATGGTATCGCAAATTGCGATACCATAGTATCTACTTCTTCTACTGTTAATTGCAGCATAAAGTTTTCTGGAAAACGTTCCAAATTACGCTTTACCTGTTCTCTTAATCTTATGGGTTTTACATCAAAAAGGCCGGCCAAATCACGGTCCAGCATTACCTTATGCCCCCTGATGTAGAATATCTTACTAATTAATACCTCATCTGAAAATAATAATTCTTCATTCTTCTGTTGCATAAATAAGTTATAGTTAAAACAGACAATAGATTTTCCTCAATGGGGGCCATAAACAGTGTTTTCGCATAGCCCTGTATTTATTTAGAGAAAGGAAATCCCTATTAAAATAGTACTAAAAAAAATTAATTTTTTACTCAAAAGGCCCGACTGCAATGCAGTCGGGCCTTTCAGTAAAATTATATCTTCCATCGCATCGGAAATATAATCCGTAAACCTTACAGACTTACCATAGTTTAGTTGGAAAAAATACTCCCGGGGTACGGGAGCATTTCTTTATAATCAGATTAATTCTTTCAGTTTGGCGATAACGGTATCAACTTCTGCTTTGGTATTATTTTTAGAGAAGGAGAAACGTACGGCGATCTGGTTAGGATTGCTGCTGATAGAGCGGATTACGTGGGAACCTGCGTCAGCACCGGAAGTACAGGCACTACCGCCGGAGGCGCAGATACCGTTGATGTCCAGGTTGAAGAGGATCATTTCGCTTTTCTCCGTTTTAGGGAAAGAAGCATTCAGTACGGTGTACAGGCTGCGTCCGTAGAGGTCACCATTGAAGGTAACGCCCGGAATCTGCTGCTGCAGCTGTTCTGCCATGTACATACGTACGTCGTTGATATGTTTGCTATGCTCTTCGTAGTGAGCAGTAGCCAGTTCCAGTGCTTTTGCGAAACCGATGATGCCGTACAGGTTTTCGGTACCTGCGCGCATGTTACGTTCCTGGCTGCCACCCTGGATGAAAGGCTTAATTTTCACGTTTTCGTTGATGTAAAGGATACCAACACCTTTAGGACCGTGGAATTTGTGACCTGCACCGGTGATAAAGTGAACCGGTGTGTTACGCAGATCAAACGGATAGTGACCTACGGTTTGAACGGTGTCGGAATGGAAGATAGCATCAAACTCTTTGCACAGTGCGCCTACAGCCTGGATATCAAGCAGGTTACCAATTTCGTTGTTGGCATGCATTAAAGTAACCAGTGATCTTTCCTTGGAACCGGCCAGCAGTTCGCGCAGATTTTCCAGGTCGATATGACCGTCTGGCAGCAATTTTACGAAAGAGAGTGCAACACCGTCGTGGTGCAGGTGCTCTACCGTATGCAATGTAGCGTGGTGTTCGATCGGAGAGGAAATGATGTGTTTACATCCCAGATCTTTAATCGCTGCATTGATAGCAGTGTTGCTGGCTTCAGTACCACCGGAGGTAAAGAAGATTTCGCCCGGATGAGCATTCAGCGTTTTTGCTACGGATTTACGTGCATTCTCAATACCCAATCTGGATTCTCTACCATAGGAATAGATGGAAGACGGGTTTCCGAATTTTTCGGTCATGTAAGGCAGCATAGCTTCCAGCACTGCCGGATCAAGCGACGTGGTAGCCGCGTTGTCAAAATATATTCTTTCCAATGCGATGGTTTTTGACTAAAAGAATAATAATGGTGGTTCAAAAAACACGGCAAAGTTCCGAAAAAAATATGAATTAAGAATTTTTGTTAATGACATCATAAAACCGGTCGCGGTAGCCATCAGAGATAGGTATGGACTGGTTGGCGATCATCACCGTATTTTTCTCAACAGAATTTATTTTATTGAGCGAAACCAGGTATGAGCGGTGAACACGGATGAATTTATCCGCCGGGAGCCTGGTTTCAAAGGATTTCAGACTGCGCAGGGTAAGCACAGGCTGCACTTGAGTATAGATCTTCGTATAGTCTTTCAGTGCTTCGATGAAGAGGATATCCTCCAGATTGATTTTAATGATTTTATATTCAGTTTTGATGAATATATAGTCATTGAGCCATGCTGCTTCGGCCACTGGCGTAGATTTCTGCTGATTGGCAGCCATCAGTTCACGGGCTTTGGCAGCAGCTTTCAGGAAACGCTCAAATGGAACGGGTTTCAGGAGATAGTCGACCACGTCCAGTTCGAAGCCATCCAGGGCATACTCACCGTAGGCTGTGGTAAACACCACCATTGGCGGGTGTTTGAGGGATTTGAGAAACTGAATACCTGTAATATCCGGCATCTTGATATCCAGAAAAACCAGGTCCACAGGTTCATCCTGCAAATAACGCAGGGCGGTTGCTGCATTTTCAAATTTACCTTCCAGTGACAAAAACGGTACACGACGGATATAATCCTCAATGATCTCCAGCGCTAATGGCTCGTCGTCGACTGCAATACACTTAATCATTTTTTCAGCAACAATTTAAGATCAACAATAAATAAATTTCCATTATCCTGGATATCCAGGGTATGGTCATCCGGATATAATAACTCCAGTCTTTTCTCTACATTCTGCAAACCAATTCCTCCCCTTTCCGCCACTCTTTCCTTGAAATGGCTGTTTGTAACAATAAGTCGGATCATATTTTCAGCAATAGCAATATCTATATTTATAAAAGAGTCTTCGGCATAGCTAATACCGTGTTTAAATGCATTCTCCACAAAAGGCACCAATAGCATAGGTTCTATCAGGAGTTTTTCCGGGTCTCCGGTAATATCATATACTATATTTATATCTTTTGGTAGTCTTAAACGCTGAATATCAATGTAATCTGCCAGATATTTCAGTTCATGTTCCAATAAGACCTTCGCTTCATTTGATTCATAGATCATGTACCGCATGATGGTCGAAAGCTTCAGGATGGCGTGTTCTGTCTGATCAGACCGCTTATGTGCCAGCGAATAGATGGTGTTTAGACAGTTAAAAAGGAAGTGAGGATTAATCTGCGACTTTAAAAATTTTAATTCAGCGTTTAATTTCTCTACTTTCAGCTCCTCCCGCTGCTTTTCGCTTTTGAACCATTCCTGTGCAATCTTTATAAAACCGCTCATAAACAACATGAGCAGGGCAAAAAATCCTGATCTTCTTAAAACTTCCGGGAAAAGCAAAAATTCCCAGAAAGAGGGGCGAATCCCCATTTCCATCATCCGGAACCGCCTTGGAACCGGGAAATTCATACTATCAGGAGCGGCAGCATTCAATTGAGGCACTCCTTCATCGGGCATGGCGGTCAGTGGTTGCATAGGCTGCGGCCCTGGCCCGGGGGGAAGGTTATCCCTGAACTTAAACGAACCAGGTTGAGCAATAGTTACGCCTGGCTTATGAATTTTTTTATCCATCCGCAGTGCAATGCCCGGACGGCTGAACCGGCTTCCCAGCATGTAGTAGTCTAAGGCTACCTGCTGTACCGTGATAAATACAATCAGTAAGATGATATAGCTCAGGTATACCGCGATTTTTTTCTGGTTGAAGAACCTGGGTATCAGCACGTAGATATTCAGGTAGAATAATCCGATAAGGATCAGGTTATCAATGAGTTCTTTCAGAAAAAAACCGGTGTGCAGGATCTGTATTCTGTAGATAAAAAATGGCAGAAACAGGAAGCAGGCCCACCCTAAAACGTGCAGGCTGATAATAAACGGACGATACCTAATGAGCTGTTTGAAATTTGGCATTCTTGATTTTGATCCAACGAACTTAGTACAGATAGGATTATTCTTGTGTTAAAATGTGTTAACCGAGTACAAGGAAAAAGTTAAAATAGAATTTCCAATTAAAATTTTCTTAAAGAAACCTTAAAATCAGCCTAAACAATGGGGTATATCTGCAGACCCTGCTATAAAGCATATAGCCCCTGTACGTGATGTACAGAGGCATATACCTTTATTTTTAAAGAGAAATATTAAAATTGAACGTGCAATTCTTTTAGTTCTGCTTCGCTGATAGAAGGGATTTTGTGACTGGTTAATTTATTCATCACCACATTACCCACTTTTACAGCGTCATCTTTGGATTGGAAAGCCTGGTTTCCGGGGATTCCAGGGATTATATCCTGATTGATATAAGTTTTCCCGTCCACATTCACCTTGTAGCCCCATCCTCCATGTGCCTGGAAAGGAACTACTTCCACGGCCAGCATATCACCGGGCTTTGTTTCAGGCTGGTGGTGGCTTTTGAAACGCCATGCCACAGCGGCAATCAGCACAATAAAGCTGGCAATGAAGAGGTAATTACGTTTATCAGTCATTTGCATTGTATTCAGCAGTTGGATCGAATTCTCTCATATCATCAAATGGCTGGCTGGCACTGGTACCCAGTACAACGAAGCCGCGATCTTTCACCGTGAAGCCGGTAGCATAGTTACGGGCAGCACCTTCGAAATCTGTTTTCTGTATCCACAGATCAGTGGTTGGGTCATATTCCCAGCAAGCGGTAGACAGACCTGTTTTAGTACCACAAGCGATATAACCTTTACCTTTCATTGCGAAAGATGCAGCAGCATAACCAGCGAAGTTATAAGCGTCATCGTAAGGCTGATCAGAAGTATTGGCGATATCACGGAGCTGTGTCCAGGATTTGGCATCAGCGTCGTAAGCGTAGAAATCAACTACGTTCTGTCCGTTGGCAACACCCATACAAACATATGCCTTGTTACCGATTACGAATACAGAGGCATCTGTTCTTTTTCCGGAGTTGATAGACTGCTGTTGAGCCCAGGTATCAGTTGTAGGGTCGTACATCCAGTTGTCTTTCAACCAGCTACCGTCATAACCTGTAGCGATGTAACCCTGATCTTTCAGTGCGAAACCTACAGCGCCATAGCGTGCAGTTCCACCAAAGTCAGCCTTACGGGCCCAGGTGTTAGCAGTTGGATTGTACTGATAAAAATCCTGTAATTTATTGAGACCGTCATAACCAACGCCAACATAACCCATACCGGCAGCCGCGAAGCCACTTGCATTGTTACGTCCTACGCCAGGAAATACAGCTTTCTGAGTCCATTGGTTTTGATCTACATCATATACCCAAAAGTCCTGAAGCCTGTTAGTACCATCATAACCGGTACCAACATATGCCTTATTATCAATCACAAATGATGCAGCAGCACTTCTTGCCACCCCTTCAAATTCAGAACGCTTGATCCAGTTACCCAACTTAGAAGTAGAGGTACTATCCTTGGAGCAGGAAGCCACCATCGAGGCGATCAATAATAAACTATAACTTTTGAAATTACGCATTTGCATGTTCTTTTTAACTGGGCCAAAATTATCCGCAGTAACATTCCGTCAAACAGGAAATAGATACTTAGGGCTTTTTACAGGACAAACACCCGGTTTTTATCTGCCAGTAGTAATCTTTGGCGCTATTCCTCCCGCAGTGGCGCTATTGGCGGCACATGGAACGGATCGTACTATTCGTCGACAGATTTAGCCTGTTGGCATATTAAATCGCGCGTAAGTATTGATCCTGTCTAAAATTGCGCACTATGAACATTACTTTGTATCATTTAATTGCAAAGCGGTTGCGCTCCGGATTGCTGAGATTTGTACCTGCTCTGTTACTGATGGCGGCCTTTTCCTCTTGTCAGAAAACAGGGTTCACCTACGATAATATCATCGACACAAATCAAAATACTGACTATATCTTAACCGATACGCTGACTGTATCGATGAAGAACATCCAGTACGATTCTGTACCTACTTCAGGCGCAGGAAACCTGCTCATCGGTAAAAATACCGACCCGCTGTTCGGAACCATCACCACAGGTTCTTACTTTCAGATCGCTCAACCTGTCAGCTTCGATATCCCTGAATATGGAGCTGCATACGATTCACTCCGCCTCATTATGACGCCTAACGGCTACGTGGCAGGTGATACTACCATCAAACAGGATTTCCGTATTTACCGCGTGCTCCAAACAATTCAGCCAGCGGTCAATATCTCCTACATATATAATAACAATACCTTCCAGACGGAAACCACCCCTCTCGGTTCATTTACGGGCACAATTCGTCCAAATGTCGATAACCAGATACGTGTTTCTATGTCTGACGCCCTCGGCGGACAACTGTTCGAAATGATGCGTACCAAAAGTGCCGACATTTCCCAGTCAAATACCTGGCTGGAATTCTTCAAAGGCCTCAATATCTCCGGTGGCCCTATGAGCCAGTCGGTAGCCGGTTACAGAGCAGTAGACAGTTCCCTCTACATGCGCCTGTACTACCATACCAATGAGCTGATTACCACGGTAAAATATGTAGACTTTAAAATGACCGGCAGCTCCGTTCAGTTTAATAATATCGCCTATAACAGAAGCGGTACTGCCATCGCCGGGTTAAGTCCGACCCAGCGTGAACTGCCTACTTCCGCTACTAACAATACCGCCTATATGCAGCCAAGTACAGGTGTATCTGCCAGACTGGATATTCCTTACCTGAAAAACCTCCTCCAGCTGGGGACCTACTTCTCGCTGCAAAAGGTTATACTGACGGTGGAACCAATTAAAGGTAGTTACAGTGTATATCGCCTGCCGCCAAGACTCGCCCTTTGCGAAATGGACCAGACCAATACCGTTACCGACACCCTCGCGTATGGTAACCTGGTATTAGATAATATGTTTAACGAACATACCTACTATAATTACGATATCACTTCCTATTGCCAGAAGGAACTGACCGCTACTTCTTATACCACCCGTGGACTTGCCCTTACACCTAGTTCAGGAGATGCTAAATCATCCCTTGACAGGCTGGTAATCGGGGACCAGAAGAACCCAACCAATAAGGTTAAGCTATCAGTTTACTATTTAATTTATAAATAGGTCGTTGAGATTATCAGTAGATATTTTTTATAGCAAATTCATCATGCAATTAAAGAAACTAAACATTTTTTGGCTGTTCCTGCTTTTCGCAAATGTGACAAAAGCTCAGCATGGACTCAATTCCATCTATTCTGCTTTTGGCATCGGCGACCTGGAAACAAGGGACTACAGTCGTAATTTTGGTATGGGAAGCAGTGGTATCGGTTATCGCCCGCTGGGTTATCTCAATGAGCAAAACCCCGCCTCTTACAGCGGCCTTCCTCAGATGAACTTCATGATGGATGTTTCTATCCGTGGGCAATATATCACCTACCAGGGCAATAATATCTCCCAGAATGCCGGCGATCTGAACTTCAAACGCCTGGCTGTCGGGTTCAAAGCTGCCAAATGGTGGGGTGTCAGTGCAGGTGTTACGCCATTCAGCACCATCGATTATAAAATCCTGAGTAAACAATATATCACCGGTACCGGCCAGGCCGTACAGGGCGTGATGACAGGAACCGGAGGTCTTAACAGAGCGTATATCTCCAATGGTTTCTCCATCAACAAAAACTTCTCTGTAGGGGTTTCTACCGCTTTCCTGTTCGGACCAAAGGAAATTTCCCAGACCATGGGCTCCGACTCCATTGTAACGCAGAACAATTCCTATACTTTCAAACCTAACTTCACCGCAGGTGCACAATACAGTGCCAAGCTTTCCAAAGTCTGGACACTGGGCCTCGGTGCTACCTATCGTTTCGAAAGTAAGATGAAGCTGCAAAACAAGGTGAACATTGTCAACCAGGATGCTACGATTTTATTCACGCAGGATGAGACATCTACCTACTTCACCCTGCCAACGGAATTTGGTGGTGGTTTGTCCCTCTCCAATGGGAAAATCACCTGGCTGGCCGATTACCGCCACCAGAAATGGAATGGGCTGAATGACAAAGGTACCGGCTATTACTACCAGGATGGTGAGCGCTATTCTACCGGTATCGAATATGCACTGCAGAAAAAATATTACAACCGTACCTATGAAGGCATGACCTTCCAGGCTGGTTTTTCCTATACGAAATCGCCGCTGGTGATCAACAATACTGCTGTCAGCGACAAATCCGGTACAGCGGGTGTTTCCCTGCCAAGCAAAAACGGTCAGCTGCGTTACTATATTGGTGTAGAAGTGGGTCAGCGTGGTACGAATGCCAACGGCCTGATTAAAGAGAATTACGTGAATGCTGTATTTAACTTCAGCTTACGTGATATCTGGTTCCTGAAACGCAAAGAATTATAGTAATAAGAAAGATATTATAAAAACGTCTCTACTAAGTAGAGACGTTTTTTTTTGTTGTAGTATGTAGGTTTAGGGAGATGATAACCGTGCATTAATCTGCGTTGAGCAAGGATTTGAACCAGTAGCCGGAGTCTTTGATAATACGTTGCTGTGTTTCAAAGTTGACATATACCAGTCCGAACCTGGCGCGGTAGCCTTCTGCCCATTCGAAGTTGTCGGTGAGGGTCCAGGCGAAGTATCCATCAACGGGAATACCTTCTCTTCTGGCGGCCAGCACGGCGCCTAAATATTCCCGGAAGTAGTTCACGCGTTCGGTGTCATGAACGCCACCGTCTTCGTGGAGGGTATCTGGGAAGGAGGCCCCTCCTTCTGTTACAATAATTTTTTTGACGCCCTTATAGGCGGAAAACTGTTTCAGGACCTCATAGAGGCCATGGCCGCTGATTTCCCATCCCAGGCCGGTTACGGGCACATTCCGGGATTTGGGTTTCACCTCCGCCATCTTCAGCAAAGGCATAAAGGCGTTATATTTTACAACCAGCGGGAAATAATTCTGTATGCCGATAAAATCGAAATCGAAAGCCATATTATCCCAGTCGCGCCACAGTGAATAGCGGCGAACGATCTTCTTCAACAATGGAAAGTCATCCACCGGATATCCCATACCCAGCGCCGGTTCTATAAACATTCGGTTAAAAAGTGCATCCGCACGTTTTGCAGCCCATATATCCGCCTTACTTTGCGTATAGGGGATAATCTGTGAGCAGGAGAAAGTTGTGCCAATATTGGCCTCCGGAAGCTCTTCCCTGATGACACGTGCCGCTCCCGACTGGGCCAGCACCGTATGGTGTACAGCAGGAAGGAAATACGAAAGCCCGAATTTCCCTGGTGCATGGACGCCGAGCATATAGCCGAGCGCGGTATAACCGAAAGGCTCATTCAGCACGATCCAGTTTCTTACCTTACCACCATATTCCCGTATACAGATACGGGTGAATTCTTCAAAGGCAAACACCACTCCCCTGTGGCACCAGCCGCCTTTATGTTCCAGTGCCTGTGGCAGGTCCCAGTGGTATAGCGTGATATAAGGTTCCAGTCCGAGTTCCAGGCAGGCATCAATTACTTTATGGTAGAAGGCTACGCCGGCCGGATTGATTTCCCCGGTGCCTTTAGGCAGTATTCTAGCCCAGGCGATAGAGAAACGGAATACGGAGAAGCCGAGAATTTTGGCTAGCAGGATATCTTGCAGGAAACGGTTGTAGAAGTCGGTGGCTACCTGTGCATGGCTACGGTCTTTAATCTTTCCTTTGCGGGCAGAAAAAGTATCCCAGATAGAAAGCCCCTTGCCATCCTGTAGAAAGGCACCTTCATTTTGAAAAGCGGATATAGTTACCCCCCATAAGAAATCGTCGCCGAAGTCTTGCTGCGTAAAGGGTATGGCGGATTGTTGCATATGCCAACAAATATGGCAGCTGGTATAGGCTGCCGGGAAATCAAATGCAGTTTACAACTCTTTAGCTAAATTAATAATTATGAAATTGTTAACCACCCACCATAAAAAAGTAAAAAGCCCTTTTCATTATTATTATTTTTGAAGGGAGATAAAATCATCACTAACAGTTTATTATGGGTATATCACCACGAATGCTAACTATACTGCTCATGGCGGGAACTGCAGCTGCCAGCAGCTGTGGCGAAGCAGGAAAGCAACCGGCCGGGCAACCGGCAACGTTCGTATCGCCGGATACATTGAATAAAATGGTGCTGATTCCTGGCGGCACATTCGCCATGGGCGCGGATGACAATACCGGCTCGCCGGATGAATATCCGAAACATAACGTAAAACTAGACAGTTTTTATATAGATGAACATGAGGTAACCAATGCTGAATTTGCTGTATTTGTTGCCCAAACCGGCTATGTAACCACAGCGGAAAAGCCTATCTCTAAAGAAGAACTGATGAAGAGCCTGCCTCCCGGTGCACCGGAACCCGACAGCAGTATGCTGGCTCCCGGAGCGCTGGTATTTACCCCGCCAGACCATGCAGTACCACTGAATGATGTTTCTCAATGGTGGAGCTTTGTTGCCGGCGCCGACTGGCAACACCCGGAAGGCCCGGGCAGTGATATCAAAGGGCGTGAAAACCATCCTGTCACCCAGGTATCCTGGGACGATGCCGAGGCTTTTGCAAAATGGGCCGGCAAGCGGTTGCCTACGGAAGCTGAATGGGAGTTTGCTGCCAGAGGAGGATTAACGGGGCAGTTATACCCCTGGGGGAATGAAGCCCTGACCAGCGGTAAGCCTAAAGCCAATACCTGGAATGGTAACTTCCCTTATAAAAATACCAATACCGATGGCTTTACAGGTACGGCACCTATAAAATCGTATAGTCCTAATGGTTATGGCCTGTACGATATGTCCGGTAACGTATGGGAATGGGTGGGCGACCTGTATAATGCAAACTATTATGGCAAGGAAGGGCAGCTGGCGGTGAATCCCAAAGGGCCTGCCGAGGCTTTTGATCCGGAGGAGCCAGGAATGGTGAAGCATACCATCCGTGGCGGCTCTTATATGTGCAGCGATGAATATTGCCGGGGATACCGTGTAAGTGCCCGGATGAAAACAACGCCGGAATCGGGTCTGGCTAATTTAGGATTTCGTTGTGCGAGGTCAGTAAAATAGGCGTCTTCAGCGCTTTTCTTTGCTCGTCTCTACTGAGTAGAGACGGCATAAGGAGCAAAGCGCGCAAAGAAAGACCTTGGGGTTCCGCAGTCAGGCAGCGGCAAAGACCAGTGGTTTGTTTTTGCAAGCATAGATGTGGCATAAGGAGCAAAGGAGCATAAGGCTTATGCTTTGTTGTTAACCTGTAAGTAGCGTATTTAAAATAAAGGTGCAGTAGATACTGCCCTACAACATCTTCAGAGACTGAAGGCCGCCTAAATCTTATAAAGCGGCCTTACTGTTTTGCTTTAGAATGACGTTATTATGTGGAGGGTATCATGTTGCATGATACCCTTTATTAATGTTAATGAATGGTATTCAGCGATGAATAGCGTGTAATTAAAGGTGTTACTACTTATTGTTTACTGCGGGTGCTTTCTGTTTTTGAAGTAATTATGATCACTCCATTTTTTCCTGCATTGCCGTATGCGTCGGTAGCGGATTTCCCTTTGAGTACACTCATGCTGGCTATACCTTCGGGATCAATATATTCCAGGGAAGCATAAGAAACTATCTGGCCATCGTATACAATCAATGGTTGTGCTCCATTGGCTGTACCACGAAGCTTTATGGAAGTTTTGGGTTCTTTTGCATTATCCGTAGTGGTAACTGCGGTGATGGAAGTGGCGTCACTGTTAGTGTTTACACCATTCATATACCCGGTAACTACTACTGTTTTTGTTGTTCCTGCCTGGGTGCCCGGTTCAACACGGATACCGGCAACCTTGCCTGTAAGGGTTACAGCTGTAGGATCTGTTGCTGTTGCTGTTGCTTTTACTTCCGTTACCTGCTCATTTGGTTTATGAGCGATAAAGACAGCATTACCTTTCATTACCATTTTTTCAGATGGTGAGATAACTGCAATTGCTTTATCATCTGATTTATTAAAGTTAGCCGGGAGCTCAATGGTAACATTTTTCAGGTGTTTGGTTTTATCGTCTGAATCGAGTTTGAGCACTACCTCTTCAGCTTCACCGGTTACTTTTACCGGTTCTTCCGATACAGGAACAGCTTTAGCATTTGCAGGAATTGCTTTTGCATTCGAAGGCGTCGCTTTTGCTGTTGTGACTTCCTTTACAGGCGCAGGATCTACTGCCACTTTTTTAGGTGCAGTGGTATCTTCAACCGGCAGGATATGCAGGGGAGCTACTATGGCAGCTGCTTTACTGTAATTCAGGGATAATACGATACCTCCAACCATTGCTCCCAGGATTACATAACGAAGCATGTTGAATGTTGATGATCTTTTTTTGTTCATCATCATGATTCTGTTTTTTAAGTGTGAGAAATTGAAATTGTTTGCGATGGCCGTCGCATAAGGGATCCCACTTATTTTTAACAGGTTGTACTGATAGCTTTTTTTATCGATGCCCTGACGGATCAGGTATCTGTCTGTAATGAATTCCAGGTTTTCCCGGATGGCAGATCTCATCAGCCATGCACCAGGATTGAACCAGTAGAAAATATGGTTGATCTCTCCCAAAACCACATCTATACTATGCCACTGGCGTACATGGACCTGCTCATGATTTAAAATCTCCTGCAGTTCCTGCGGCTGATGCAGTGTGGGGTTGATATAAATATTCCGGAAGAAGGAGAACGGATTGACCGCTTTATTCAGCAACTTCACCTGGGTACCATCAATTTCTCCGTTTACCGCGGATTTATGGATGCGCCACATTGAAAAACTCTGTATCAGCATACGTACCAGCATCACCATCACACCTGCCCAGAAAATATAAACCAGGATATTCCAGTAGTTGAACTGTTGCTGATGCAACTGACTGAAATCGGGTACATAGGTAAGCACCTGCCCTATTTCTTCATGACGAGCTACAAAGGGATTGATATCCACCAACGGAAATGCGCTGGAGATAACGATTCCCATCAACAGGAAAATCCTGTTCAATGTGTAGAATGTCAGCCGGCGAAGGCCCAGCCTGTAGGCCAGGAAAACCAATGCCAGTGCGATGTTGGCTTTAAGAAGATATATCAGTACTGCTGGTATCATAAAATAACTTTAATTAGTTATCACCTTTTTCGATCATCCGGATAATTTCCTTTAGTTCATCGGGACTGATTTTCTTTTCTTTGGCAAAGAACGAAACCAGTTCTTTATACGAGTTGGCGAAGTAATCCTTTACAAAGCCACTCATAAACTTCTGCTTATAACTTTCTTCTTCAATCAGCGGCGTATACTCGTATACGTTACCTATTTTATGACTTGCCACATAACCTTTCTTTTCCAGGTTTTTAATGGTGGATGCCAGCGTTGTATATGGTGGCGCCGGAGCGGCGTGGATTTCAAGGAAATCCTTTACAAAACCTTTACCTGCTTTCCAGATAGCCATCATAGCAGCTTCTTCCTGCTGGGTCAGTTTTTCCATTTGTATATTCTATTTAGAGGGTACTTATTTTACAATTACGATTGTTTCGTAAATCTACGAAGTTTTCGTAATTGGCAAAATTTATTTTTTATTTTTTTTGCTTAGAGCGGATTTTTCTCTTTTAAACCGCGCCTGCGGCGCGGTTTAAAAGAGATGTGGGGGCCGCCTGCGGCGGCCCCCACAAGCCCCAGAAGATTATTTCAGTGAATTATTCCTAACTAAGAAAATTCGGTTTATTAGCGTGAGAGACTACCGTAGCGGCCCTACAAGTCCCAGCAGATTATTTTCAGCGACTTTTTCCTGACAGCGGAAGTTCGGTTTATTAGGTGAGCGTTTACCGCAGTGGCCTCACAAGCCCCAGGAGATTTCAGCGACTTTTTCCTAATTACGGAAGTTCGGTTTATTAGCGTGAGCGTTTACCGCAGCGGCCCCACAAGCCCCGGGAGATTTCAGCGACTTTTTCCTAACTACGGAAATTCGGTTTATTAGCGTAAGCGTTTACCGCAGCGGCCCCACAAGCCCCAGGAGATTATTTCAGTGACTTTTTCCTAACTACGGAAGTTCGGTTTATTTGCGGAAGCGATTACCGCAGCGGCCCCACAAGCCCGAAGAAATTATTTCAGTGACTTAAACTACGGAGGTTCTGTTTATTAGCATGAAAGATTATCACAGCGGCCCTACAAGCCTCAGGAGATTTCAGCGGCTTTTTCCCTAACTACAGAAGTTCGGTTTACTAGCAGGAGAGATTACCGCAGCGGCCCTACTAGCCCCAGGAGATTTCAGCGACTTTTTCCTAACTACGGAAGTTCGGTTTATTAGCGGGAGAGAATATCGCAGCGGCCCACAAACCCCGGAAATTAATGCCGGGTAGTTACTCCCGGGAAATAGTGCAAAAAAACAGCGTCCGCAACGGATCTAACTCCGGCGGACGCTGCTCATTCATGGCTATACTACGGTATTAAGGCAGTACTTCTTCTAACTTCTTTTCCAGATCCTCACCACGGAGGTTTCTGCCTACTATCTTACCTTTTGGATCAATCAGGAAATTCTGAGGGATGGCACGTACGCCATACAGATCGGCAGCGGTATTTTTCCAGCCGGTCAGCTCAGAAACATGTGTCCAGGTCAGGTGGTCAGCTGCTACAGCTGCCAGCCATTTTTCCTTTTTATCGTCCAGAGAAACACCCAGGATCTCGAATCCTTTAGGTTTGAATTTCTCGTAAGCTTTTACCACATTAGGGTTTTCTGCACGGCATGGACCACACCAGCTGGCCCAGAAATCTACCAGTACATATTTACCACGGAAACTAGACAAGGACACGATAGCACCAGTGCTGTCGGCCTGTTTGAAGTCCATCGCCGGGCGACCTACTGCTGTATTTTTAGCAGCGTTCAGTCTTTTTGAAAACTCCTTACCGGAAGGACTGTTTCTTGCCTCTTTGCTGAGCTTTTTAAACATTGGCTCCACTTCATTGGCGTCCAGATCATATCCGCCTACCTGATTAAGCACATACAGTGCAATCGGAGAGCCGGAGTTAGCGGTAAAGAATCCTTTTTCAATTTTTTTCTGCTCTGCTTCCAGGCTGTCAAACTTAGTTTCGAGGGCTTTAATGCCTTCTTTATCCTTTGCCTGCGCCAGTGCACGATATTGCAGCTGCAGGGACTGACCCTGCTCATTTATGCTTTTCAGCTGTTCGTTCAGCTTCAGGTAATCATCATTGGCAGGAGAACCTGTTACAGTTGCCTTGCTGATAGAATCTGCAGTAGTGATAACAGTAGTTCCTTTATCCAGGTATACTGCCAGCATATCTTTACGCATGGATACAGATTTACCGGCATCTTTAGGGTTCAGTAACATCAGGCTTACCAGGGTTGGCTCTTCCAGGCTTCCTGTGAAAGTGAATTTACCATCTTTAGTAACGGTGCTATCCATTTGATACTCACCAGCTTTACGCATTCTGAGGAATACTTTGGCCGGGGTATTCAGGTTACTTACAGTACCCTGGATAGTATATGGTTTTCCTGTGACAGCTTTCTTTTCCTGGGCAAACAATAAGGCCGGCATTAACATGACAGCACCTACGATTATTTTCTTCATTGGTTTTTATTTTTACGAATAACAAATTTGCTCAATTGGCACGGTAATATCAACCGCAAATTGATAAACGGCTATTGCAGGATTTTAGCCAGCTGCTCCTCCAGTGCCTCCCCTCTCAGGTCACGCGCTATGATCTTGCCATTCGGGTCTACCAGGAAATTTGATGGGATAGAGCGGATACCATATTGAACGGCTACCTCGTTCTGCCATCCCTGTAAGTCGGATACCTGTGTCCAGGATAACCCATCCCGCTGAATTGCTCCCAGCCATCTGGATTTGTCTTCATCTAAAGAAACACCCAAAACAGTGAAATTCTTATCTTTATACTTATTATAAACTTTTACTACATTAGGATTCTCCTGACGGCAAGGGCCACACCAGCTAGCCCAGAAATCAACCAGTACGTATTTACCCTTAAAGCTAGAAAGCTTCACTGTATTGCCATTGCTGTCCTTCTGACTGAAATCTTCCGCCAGCACACCTACGGAGTTACGATACACGGTTTTTATATAGTCGGCAATACGCTGGCCATATTTGGTAGACTGTACACTCTGGTCCAGGCCATTGTACAATGTTTTAAACTCCTCCGGCTGCAGCCTGTTACCTAACTCGTTCATCATCAGCCAGGCACTCGCAATACTCTTAGGATGAGATTTTACGAAGTCTGTACCCGTTTTTATAACAGAACCGTTAAAGCCACCAGCTTTTTTGCGGAATTCGGCCTGTGCTGCCTGATCTTCCGGCTTGATATCTTTCGCCTCGGCATTGAGGGTCTGTGCTTCTTTGATCAGTGGCTCAAAAGCCAGCTGATAAGCCTGCAAATCCCTGGTATTGGGACCACCCTTCAATTCTGTCGCAATAGGAAACGTTGTTGCTGTTGTTACAATACGTACCGGACCTTCACCCGTTACAAACAACAAGGGATAATCCACATCCCGCAGGATTAACGCATGTACCGCAGGCTGGCTGCCAGCCTTTACGTTAAAGCTGAACTGGTCGTTTTTGATCAGCACAGAATCATCCGGGTTATTATCCACATCATCAAACAGATACAGGTATTTCCCGGTTCCTCCCTTTATCACTCCCGATACCACTTCCTGCGCATAAGTACTGCCAGCAAATAATACCGTTCCCATTATCAACAAAAATCGTTTCATATATTATTTTTTTTATAAATATAACTATTTATGACGTTGCTTCAGCACATTGATCACATCATTCAAAACAAAGCCTTTGGCCTGTAACAGAATGAGATAGTGAAACAACAGATCAGCAGATTCATTCAAAAATAACTCATCATTGTTATCTTTCGCTTCAATCACTACTTCCACGGCCTCTTCTCCTACCTTCTGCGCTACCTTATTGATACCTCTGGCGAATAACTTAGCGGTGTAGGATGCATCTGTAGGGTTATTGATACGATCGGTGATGATATTTTCCAGCTGCTGCAGGAAATCATTGCTAACATTTTTTTCTTCCCAGCAGGTATCAGCGCCGGTATGGCATACCGGACCTACCGGATTAGCCTTGATCAGCAGTGTATCGCGGTCACAATCTACCTTTACGTCCTGCACCATCAGGAAGTTACCGCTTTCTTCTCCTTTTGTCCAGAGGCGGTTTTTAGAGCGACTGAAAAAAGTTACCTTTTTTTCAGACAGTGTTTTGTCCAGGGCTTCCTGGTTCATATATCCCAGCATCAGCACCTTCTGCGTAGCTGCGTCCTGTATTACAGCTGGTACCAGTCCGTCTGCCGATTTCTGAAAATCTATCTGCATAAATAATTATTTCTGTTGTTGTTAAAATCTGACGTTTACATTTTTGGAATAGAGGAAGTTCTTCAATTCTTCTATCTCTATTTCTTTATAGTGGAAAATGCTGGCTGCCAGCGCAGCATCTGCGTGGCCCTGCTCAAACACATCCACAAAATGCTGCATGGTACCTGCGCCGCCGGAGGCAATTACCGGAACATTCAGGTTCTGAGAAAGCTGAGCGGTGATATCCAGCGCAAAGCCCTGTTTGGTACCGTCGTTATTCATGGAGGTCAGCAAAATCTCTCCTGCGCCTCTGTTTACGGCTTCCTTCGCCCAGTCAAATGCTTTAATATCTGTTTTTACGCGGCCTCCGTTCAGGTATACATACCAGTCGTCTCCCTCAAACCTGGTATCTATGGCTATTACCACACACTGGCTGCCAAACTCACGGGATAAGGCATCCAGTAGTTCCGGATTTTTAAAGGCAGATGTATTTACGGAGATTTTATCTGCGCCAGATTGCAGGAGTACGTTCACATCTTCAACAGAGGAGATACCGCCACCCACCGTGAACGGAATATTGACATGCCGGGCTATTTCTGTTACCAGCGCCGACAAGGTCTTACGTCTTTCATTGGTAGCAGTAATATCCAGGAACACCAGCTCATCGGCACCCTGGGCTGCATACAATGCACCTAATTCTATCGGATCGCCTGCGTCACGGATATTTTCAAAGTTCACACCTTTAACGGTGCGTCCATCCTTGATATCCAGGCAGGGTATAATACGTTTGGTGAGCATAATTTCTTTTTTAGAGGAATGATTTTAATTCAGCCATAGAGATTTTACCCTCATAGATGGCTTTACCGATGATAACGCCACTGCAGCCGGCTTCTTTCAATGCTTCCACATCTGCAATATTGCTTACTCCCCCACTGGCCACAAAATTAATGTCTGTAAAGCGCTCCAGTATCTTTTTATATAAATCGATACTTGGCCCCTGTAACAGCCCGTCTTTGGCGATATCTGTACAGAAAATATTATATACGCCTGCGGCGATATTATTTTGCAGAAAATCATAGATAGATAAACCGGTAGTTTCCAGCCATCCGCCAACAGCGATGTTTTCATCTTTTACATCCGCACCGAGGAAGATTTTGTCTGCGCCGTATTTTTTCACCCAGCTGAAAAACAGTTCAGGTGATTTTGCGGCTACACTGCCTATGGTAGCCAGTGCTGCGCCATTTTCAAATACGATTTCCAGGTCTTTTTCTGTTTTGATACCTCCTCCAAAATCTGTTACCAGGTTGGTTTTACCTGCAATATTCTCCAATACTTTCCAGTTCACTACGGCGCCTTTCTTAGCACCGTCCAGGTCTACCAGGTGAAGGCGGCGTACGCCCAGATCTTCAAACTCCTTTGCTACTTCCAGCGGATGTTCGTTATATATTTTCTGTTGATTATAATCACCTTGGGTAAGACGAACGCATTTACCATCGATAATATCAATGGCTGGTATTATTTCGAATGCCTGCATGTTTTCGGGTTGCAAAGAGATCTCCATTCTGACAAAGGTGATTCCTTTTTTTGTGAAGTAATTGCCAATTTTTTCATATCCCAGCATATCGTAAAAGCTGGTAGCAGTATCGCGGGCATTGCACCACAGTAACTTAGCACCATTTTTACGGCTGAAATCCGCTATATAGGCCAGTATTGCCTTGCCATAGCCCTTGCCTCTGCCGGAAGGATGCGTGGCCAGTTTCCTGAACTGCGCAACCGGTCCTTCTATAAACAACGAAACAACTGTTACCAGTTGTGTCCCTTCATATACGCCAAAATGCAGCCCCTCTTCATCGTTTTCCACCTTTACCGAATCAAGCGATTCGTTAGGATACAAAACATCCCTTCTCAATTGCAAGGTATCGTCTGCACTTATTCGTTGTATGTTCATCTTTATAAATTCAAAAAGTTCTGTATGATACGTGCGCCGGCTTCAGCAGATTTTTCCGGGTGGAACTGCACGGCATAGAAATTATCACGTTGCAGGGCACAACTGTAGTTGATGATGTAGTTGGTCATGGCTACAGTATCCGCGCCCAGTGCCGCATAATAACTATGTACAAAGTACATGTAGGAATTTTCCGGCACATGTTCGAAGAGCGTGCTATGCAGGTTGGTGATGTTATTCCATCCTATCTGCGGGATCTTCAGCAGGTTCGGAATGGGAGACGTAAACTTCTTTACATCTACATCAAAGATGCCCATACATGGCGTATCATTCTCTTCAGAATAATTACACATCAGCTGCATACCCAGGCAAATGCCCAGTACCGGCTGCTTCAGCTCTTTGATAACCTGGTCCAGGTTACGGGCTTTCAGGTAATTCATCGCAGTGCTGGCCTCGCCTACACCCGGAAATATTACCTTATCAGCAGAACGGATTTCTTCAATATCATCGGTAACGGTACCGGTAACGCCTATACGCTCCAGTGCAAATTGCACGGAGCGTATATTACCAGCGTTGTATTTTATAATAACTGTTTTCATGATCAGATCATAATAGTTTTACCTTCCCGGATATTTTCCACAAAAGCCTTTACTGTGGAAGGAATGCCGGCGCTGCTGTTTTCAAGGGCTTTAATAAATGCCGTCCCAATGATAGCACCACTTGCATGAGATGCCGCTGCATCGAAGGTAGCTTTATCTTTAATACCGAAGCCGATCATCACCGGATTTTTCAACTGAAGGCTGTTGAGTTTCTCAAAGTATTCCTCCTGGTTGCCCATGTTCTTGTCTTTACCGGTGGTAGAGCTACTGGAAACGGCGTAGATAAAGCCTTTGCTCAGACTATCAATTTTCCGGATCCTTTCCTCTTTGGTTTCCGGGGTTACCAGGAAAATGAGGTCGATATTATTTTTTTCGAAGATGGCTTTATAATCGCTTTCATATTCTGCCATTGGTAAATCCGGCAGGATAAGTCCGTCGATGCCTACAGCAGCGCATTTCTCCACGAATGCTTCTACGCCGTAACGCAATACCGGATTGAGGTAACCCATGAGTATCACCGGTACTTTGATGGTATCGCGGAAGCCTTCCAGCTGTTCGAACAGCTTGTGGATGGTCATACCGTTTTTCAGTGCGCGGGAGCTGCTGTCCTGGATAACAGGGCCATCAGCCAGCGGGTCGGAGAAAGGCATTCCCAGTTCAATAATGTCTACACCATTATCTTCCAGAGCTTTCATCACTGTCAGGGTATCGTTGAGTTCCGGAAAGCCCGCAGTGCAATATATATTGAGAATGTTTTGCTTTTTTGTTGCAAACAGCTGATCTATACGATTCTGCATACGAACTTTATTTTTTCATGTGTTTGATATAAGTATTCAGATCTTTATCGCCACGGCCGGAAAGGCAGAGTACCACTACATCTGAAGGTTTCAGCTCCAGGTCTTTCAGCTTTGCCAGGGCATGTGCTGATTCCATGGCAGGGATGATACCTTCGAGCAGACTCAGTTCATAAGCGGCTGCCAGGGCTTCCTCATCGGTAGCATCGAGGAAGGTAGCACGGCCTGTTTCATAGAGGTGTGCGTGCATTGGGCCGATGCCAGGGTAGTCCAGGCCGGCAGAAATACTGTGTGGCTCGATGATCTGCCCGTCGTCTGTTTGCATCAGCAGGGTTTTGGCGGCGTGGATGATACCGATTTGTCCGAGCTGTGTGGTTGCTGCTGAAAATCCACTGTGCACCCCTTTACCACCGGCTTCTACTGCTACGATCTTCACTTCAGGAACATCGAGGTAGTGGAAATAGGTTCCGGCAGCATTACTTCCACCGCCGATGCAGGCGATGAGGATATCAGGATTTTCGCGGCCTTCCTGTTCTTTCAGCTGTTTTTTAATTTCTTCGCTGATCACAGACTGAAAACGCGCCACCATATCAGGATATGGATGCGGGCCGGCAGCGGTACCCAGGATATAATGCGTATCCAGCGGGTTGTTGATCCAGTCGCGGATAGCTTCATTGGTAGCATCTTTCAGGGTTTTACTACCGCTGGTGGCAGGTACTACGGTAGCTCCCAGCATTTTCATGCGGGCCACGTTCGGCGCCTGTCTTTCGATATCTATCTCCCCCATATACACTACGCATTCCATACCCATCAATGCACATACGGTGGCAGTGGCCACGCCGTGCTGACCGGCGCCGGTTTCAGCGATGATACGGGTTTTACCTAATCTTTTAGCGAAGAGGATCTGGCCAACGGTATTATTGATTTTGTGTGCACCGGTGTGGTTCAGGTCTTCTCTTTTCAGGTAGATCTTTGCACCGTATTTAGCAGATAAACGTTTCGCGTGATACAGTGGAGAAGGGCGTCCTACATAGTTTCTGAGCAGGTCCTCGAACTCTTTCTGAAAATCCGGGTCACGCAGTACTTCCATGTACTTCGTCTGTAACTCTTCCACGTTAGGAAACAGCATTTCCGGCACGTAAGCACCACCAAATCTGCCGTAGTAGCCATTCTTATCTACATGATACCTGGATTTGCTAGTATCGATTGCAATGTCCATGATATAATATTTTTTACTGATGAATTAAATTTTTGCTTTTGCCGGCAGTATTGCGGATCGCAATGCTGCTACAAAACCGGTTACTTTTTCCTCATTTTTCAGGCCAGGACTATCTTCAAATTTGCTGTTGATATCTACGGCAAATAACGCAGGCAGCTGCAGGGCACTGATCTCTGCTTCCTGTCCGGGGGCGATGCCACCACTTAAAAGGAAGGGATGGCTATAAGGATATTGCTGCAGCAATTCCCAGTTGAACCGATCTCCGGTGCCACCATAGCCTTTTTCAGAGGCGGTATCGAAGAGGAAGTAATCTGTTACGGCACTATAGGGCGCTACCTCTTTTTCCCAGTTCACGTTGCTGCCTATACGAAATGCTTTGATTACTGCTACTTTTGTTCTGACAGCAGCACAGAATTCAGGGGTTTCATCACCATGTAACTGTACCAGATTGAGCCCGTAGTCCACCACGGTACGCAGTACCTGCTCCATGGAGGCATTTACGAACACACCCACTTTTCTGATACCTTCCGTTTCCCTTACAGAGCGCGCATCCATACGGTTTCCGGCAAACCTGGGAGAGCGTTCATAGAAAATGAAGCCGGCATAATCTACTTCATTCGCTATAAGCATCTCCAGGTCAGTTAACCTGGTTATTCCACAAACTTTTATCTGCATCTGCTTTAAATATTTTTATAGAGATACCTGTAATTTTTTTATTTCCTGCACGAAGTGCTCGAAGGCCATGGCAGGATCTTCCTGGCGCATGAAATGCTCACCGATCAGGAAGCCTTCAAAGCCGGCCTGTTGCAGCGTTACAATGTTCTTAGGATCATTGATACCACTTTCTGCCACCTTTACTTTCTCCGCAGGAATTTTAGGCGCCAGTTCACAGGAGCGGTTAAAATCTACCTGGAAGGTCATCAGGTCGCGGTTGTTGACACCTACGAGGTGCACATGTTCGCTGACTTTATCCAGCTGTGATTCGCTATGTACTTCCAGCAATACTTCCAGGTTGAGGCTGGCAGCAAAGGCCGACAAAGTCTTTACCTCAGCGGCTTCCAGGCATTCGGCTATCAGCAGGATCACATCAGCGCCAATAGCTTTGGCTTCGAGAATCTGGTATTCATCTACCACAAAGTCCTTACGGAGGATAGGAATCTGATTGAAGCTTCTGGCCTGTTGCAGGTCATCGGAGGTACCGCCGAAATACTTCCCGTCTGTGAGTACAGAGAGTCCGGAGGCGCCATAGCGTGTATACGCAGTCGTTACCTGCTGCACGGTTACATTTCCGTTGATCAGTCCTTTAGACGGAGAGCGGCGTTTGAATTCCGCGATGATACCTGTTTTATCAGGCTGGCGCAGGAAATGGCGCAGCGACAGTGTTTCGCGGCCAAACATGGGCGCCTGTTCCAGTTCAGCAGCGCTACGTACTGCTTTGCGGGCAGCAACTTCTGTATGTTTATGGGCAACTATTTCAGCCAGGATATTTTTCATTACTGTATTGCTATCAGTTTCTTGAATGAATTGTATGCATTACCGGATTCCAGTGACGCTACTGCAGCTGCAAAGCAGTCGTCGTAGCTGCTGTAGGTGCCGAGGCTGTATAATCCCATGGCAGCGTTGGCAAATACAACAGAGTTCTGGGCCCAGGTACCTTCTCCCTTCAATATCTTCATAAAGATTTTTGCGGCTTCTTCCGGTGTATTACCGCCGAAGATATCCTGTGGCTGTACGCGGCGTTTGCCGAGTCTTTCCGGAGTCCAGTCCTGTTCACCTGCATTGGTGATCACTTTGGTATCTGCAGTCAGGGAAATTTCGTCGTAACCATCCAGACTATGAACAATTACGAATTTCTTATCTGTCTGCTGGAAGAGATAGTTGTATACTCTGGCCATTTCCAGGCTGTAAACACCTATCAGCTGATGTTGCGCAAAGGCTGGGTTTACCAGTGGTCCGAGCATGTTAAAGAAAGTGCGTACACCCAGCTGGCGGCGGATGGCTGCTACATTTTTCAATGCCGGGTGAAACAGTGGCGCGTGCAGAAAGCAGATGCCCGCTTCTTCCAGTTCAGCCCTGAGTTTTGCGTCATCATTTTTAAACTTGTATCCTACCAGCTCCATGAGATTGGAGGCACCACTAACGGAGGATACACCATAGTTACCATGTTTTGCCACTTTAGCACCGGCTCCGGATACTAAAAAGCAGGACAAGGTAGAAATATTAAATGTATTTTTTGCATCTCCTCCAGTACCTACGATATCTAAAACATCGTAACCGTTTAAATTAACTGGTACACACAGTTCCAGTAAGGCATCGCGGAAACCTAACAGTTCATCGATGGTGATGCTGCGCATGAGGTAAACCGTCATGAATGCAGCCATTTCGCTGTCGTTATACATGCCTTTGGAAATGCTGATCAGTATTTCCTTAGCGGCTTCGCGACTAAAAGTTTTATGTTCGAAGAGATAGTTTAAAATCTTTTTCATGATATTTTTAAGAATAGACTGAAGAAATAGATAACCTGGAAACTGTTGTGGTATTAGCGTTCCAGCCAGTTTCTCAATATCTGTTCTCCCATAGGTGTCAGTACACTTTCAGGGTGGAACTGTACGCCACTCACATCATATTTTTCGTGTTGTAAAGCCATGATGAAACCTTCTTCATCTTTAGCAGTCACGATCAATTCAGAAGGGAGTGTGTTTTCATCTACTACCCATGAGTGGTAGCGGCCTACTTCCAGTTCTTCCGGTAAATTCTTAAAAATGCGGCCACTATTGTTGACGACCTTTACGTTGGTAGCCACGCCGTGATATACTTCCTTGAGGTTGATCAGGGAGGCGCCGAAAGCCTGTCCGATGGCCTGTTGACCGAGACATACCCCGAAGATGGATTTGGAAGGGGCGTATTCTTTGATCAGCGGCAGCAGGAGGCCGGCTTCTTCCGGGATACCGGGGCCTGGAGAAAGAATGATTTTATCGTAATCATTTACTTTTTCCAATGGAATTTCATCATTACGTACTACTGTTACTTTGCCGTCGATAATTTTTTCGACCAGGTGTACGAGATTATATGTGAATGAGTCGTAGTTATCAAATACAAGGATGTTCATGTCAGAGTTTTTGCGCCAGCAAAATGGCCTGTTTTAAAGCATTGAGTTTATTATTTACTTCTTCCAGTTCGGAGGAGGCAACAGATTTAGCTACTACACCCGCTCCTGCCTGATAGTACAGGGTATTCATTTTACTGAGAATTGAACGGATCATGATCGCATGGTTGAAGTTACCGTTGAAGCCTACTGCGCCTATACAGCCGCCATAGAAGCCGCGAGGGGTAGGTTCGTACTGATCGATAATTTCCATGGCCCTGTATTTTGGTGCACCGGAGAGTGTACCTGCCGGGAAAGTGGCTGCCAGTAAGTCGAACGGATTCATTTCCGGATCTACTTTACCGCTTACTTCACTTACCAGGTGTATCACGTGAGAGTAATACTGTACTTCTTTATAAGAATCTACCGTTACTTCCTGTGCATTTCTGCTGAGGTCATTACGGGCAAGATCTACCAGCATGACGTGTTCTGCATTTTCTTTAGGGTCTTGCAGGAGTTTATCCGCCAGTTGTTTATCGAGTGTATCATCGCCGGTGCGGCGGAAAGTGCCTGCTATCGGGTGGATGATTGCTTTTCCATCACGGATAACTATTTGTGATTCCGGTGAGGAACCCATTAATTTATAATCGCCGTAATCGAAGAAGAAAAGATAAGGTGAGGGGTTGATGGAGCGGAGGGCGCGGTAAACATTGAATTCATCGCCGGAGAAAGACTGCTGGAAGGCTCTGGAGAGTACTACCTGGAAAACGTCGCCCCGGAAGCAGTGTTGTTTTCCCTGTTCTACCATCTGCATGTATTCGGCGTCTGTCATGTTGGATGTTTCGGCGCCTGTAGTGGTAAAAGGATATCCCGGAGAGTCTTTGTGGCGGATGATGGATTCAATCAGTTCAAACTCGCTGTCGATGCCTTCTATCTGGTTTTCGCACAGGTAAAGTTCATCTTTAAAGTGGTTGATGGCGATGACGTACTGGTAAAAACGATAGCGCATCAGGGGGATCGTGTTGGCTGATTGTTTTTCCTTGTTGAATTCTATTGTTTCGAAGAACTGAACTGCATCAAAGGTAGTATATCCGAAAAGGCTCTGGGCCAGTGGTACAGGGTTGTTTCCGGAGAAGGTGAATTGTTTGAGGAACTTGTCTATTTCACCTGTTACCTGTTCTTTGTTGTTGAGTTGTTTCTTTTCTACAGGGAGATTGGGATACTTGAATTCAAAATTTGAGGTGGAGGTAACTTCGATCCCGGCGATGGGCTTAATACCGATAAAGGAGTAGCTGTTTTCACTGGCCCGGTAATCGGTACTTTCGAGGAGAATAGAGCCAGGAAACTTATCCCGAAGCCGCAGATAGATTCCAACTGGCGTGAACACGTCCGCCAGCATCTGTTTGGATCTCGTTTTTACTTGAATGGTACGCATGACTGATATGATATCCTATTGAGTGAAAGTGATTATTTGATAAATAAGGAACCGGATAAAAAGAGGAAAGGCCCGCTGTGTAACAGCGAGCCTTCCAAATATATTTCAAGACGAAACATGGCACTGTAACACAGATCAGGAATTGATTCCGTGCCACCACCAATGTTTATTTGTCATGATATTCTGCATAGTATTCACAAAAGTGAAACATTTTTATATTAAATGCAAATAATTTTTTTCTTTTTCTGAAAAGAAATTACAGCACTCCTTTGGTACTAGGCAGTTGCATTTTTGTCGGGTTGCGCTTTACGGCCACTTTCACTGCTTTGGCGAAGGCTTTAAAGATAGCTTCTATCTTATGGTGCTCATTTTCCCCTTCTGCTTTTATATTCAGATTGGCTCTGGCACCGTCTGAGAACGACTTAAAGAAGTGGTAGAACATCTCTGTAGGCATCTCTCCTATCTTCTCTCTCTTAAATGTAGCATCCCATACCAGCCAGTTTCTGCCGCCAAAGTCGATACCAACCTGAGCCAGACAATCATCCATTGGCAGGGTGAAGCCATAACGCTCGATACCACGCTTATCACCGAGGGCTTTGGCCATTGCTTCTCCCAAAGCGATACCGGTATCTTCTATCGTATGATGTTCGTCTATATGAAGATCCCCTTTGGCAGTGATATCCAGGTCGATGGCACCATGACGGGCAATCTGGTCGAGCATATGATCGAAGAAGCCGAGACCTGTGTGGATATTGGCTTTGCCGGTACCATCCAGGTTGATATTTATCGAGATATCGGTTTCATTTGTTTTTCGTACATGCGTTACCGTGCGAAGCCCTACTTTCAGGAACTCGTAAATCCTGTTCCAGTCGGTCGTTTCCAGGGCAATCACTTCACGTAATGCAGCAGCGGAATCATTTATCTCCGCAGCACCCAGGCCGGTTCCTTCATTCATCCATATAGCCTTTGCACCCAGGTTTTTAGCCAGTTCCACATCTGTAATACGGTCACCGATTACAAATGAGTTTTCCAGGTCATACTCACCGGTTAAGTATTTGGTGAGCATACCGGTGCGTGGCTTGCGCGTAGGCGCATTATCCGCCGGAAAGCTACGATCAATGAACACTTCATCAAATACAACGCCTTCGTTTTCGAAAGCTTTCATGATGAAGTTCTGGGAAGGCCAGAAAGTATCTTCCGGGAAGGAGGCAGTGCCCAGGCCGTCCTGGTTGGTAACCATTGCCAGCTCGTAACCCAGTTCAGTGGCTATTCTGGCCATATTCACAAATACCTTCGGGTAAAATTCTATCTTATCAAGACTATCGATCTGGTAAGTTGGCGGTACTTCTTTAATGAGGGTACCATCACGATCTATAAAGAGGACGCGTTTCATGCAGGGACTGTTTTTTCTGTTTCCGGTTGATAGGATTTCAGTGCATCTACCAGCTGGAGATTCTCTTCCGGCGTACCTATGGTAATACGCAGGCATCCCTGGCAAAGCTCTACTTTATTACGATTACGCACGATGATACCACGATCTGTCAGGTATTTGTAGATGCTGTTGGCATCGGTGGTTTTCACCAGTACGAAGTTGGCATCGCTCGGATATACCTGCAATACCTGTGGCAGTTGCTCCAGTGCGGCCGACATCAGATCGCGTTCGATCACGATTTCACGGATCCATTCATTTACCTGGCTTACGTTGTCCAGGGCCTGTAAGGCCAGTTCCTGGGTAGCCTGGTTCATGTTATATGGTGCTTTTACCTTATTGAAGATGTTTATAATATCTTCACTTGCGAAAGCCATACCTACGCGTAAGGCAGCGAGTCCCCATGCTTTGGAGAGCGTTTGCATTACCACCAGGTTTGGATATTCTGTCAGCTCCTGGATAAAGGATTTCTGACGGGAGAAGTTGATATATGCCTCATCTATCACCACGATACCATCGAAGTTATTCAGCAGTAATTCAATATCGGAGCGGTTGATGGAGTTACCGGTAGGGTTGTTAGGAGAGCAGACAAATATCAGTTTGGTATTTTCATCGATGGCCTGTTGCAGTCCTTCGATGTCCAGCTGGAAATTTTCAGTAAGGCTAACACTGCGCAGGGTAACATCGTTGATATTGGCGCTCACCTCGTACATGCCGTAGGTAGGCGGACAGATTACCACGTTATCCACACCACCCGGATTACAGAAGGCGCGGAAGAGTAAATCTATGGCTTCATCGCTACCGTTGCCCAGGAAGATATTCTGTGGGGGTACGCCTTTGATATCGGCCAGTTTATATTTCAGTTTCCATTGTAAAGGATCGGGATACCTGTTATAGTTCACCGGAAGCGGGGAACCGAAGCCGTTTTCGTTAGCATCGATGTACACCGTTGCTTCGCCTTTAAATTCATCTCTTGCTGATGAGTAAGGTACCAGTCTTTTTATATTGTTCCTCAGGAGGGAGTCTAAATTAAACATATCGATCAGGTATTACTGGTTATTAATTTTTTTGAGACGCACCGACACCGCCTGTTTGTGTGCATCCAGACCTTCCGCTGCAGCCATGGCCTCAATGGTAGCACCAATTTGCTGCAACCCTGCCGGTGATATTTGCTGGAAGGTAATCTTTTTTACAAAGCTATCCAGCGATACGCCGCTATAAGCGCGGGCATAACCGTTTGTAGGCAGGGTGTGGTTGGTACCTGAAGCATAGTCTCCCGCACTTTCAGGGGTATAATTGCCGATAAACACCGATCCTGCATTCGTTACCCTACCTGCCAGCTCATAAGCGCCGGAACAGGCTAAAATGAGGTGTTCCGGGGCATATGCGTTCAGCATGCTCATGGCGGTATCCATATTATCCACGAGGATGATACGGCTATTTGACAGGGCGCCGGTAGCGATATCCTTTCGTGGCAGGAGTTCCAGCTGTTCGTTGAGGGCAGCCTGCACATCCGTGATTACCTTTTCGCTGGTAGTAACCAGTACCACCTGACTGTCGGGGCCGTGTTCCGCCTGTGACAGCAGATCTGCCGCCACAAAGTCCGGGATACAGGCATCATCCGCCAGTACGGCTACCTCTGAAGGGCCTGCCGGCATGTCTATGGCCAGTCCGGCTTTGCTCACGAGTTGTTTGGCGCACGTAACAAATTGATTACCAGGACCAAATATCTTATACACCTGAGGTACCGTTGCTGTGCCGTAGGCCATAGCGCCGATAGCCTGTACGCCACCGATGGTAAATACCCTGGAAATACCTACCAGCTTAGCCGAATAAAGAATCGCCGGGTGTACTTCCCCTTTGGCATTGGAAGGCGTGCAAAGGATTACCTCCTTACAGCCAGCAATGCGGGCAGGGATTCCCAGCATGAGGATGGTAGAGAACAGCGGAGCAGAGCCACCGGGAATATAAAGGCCTACCTTTTCTATTCCTACGGATTTACGCCAGCATTCCACCCCGGGCATGGTAGCAATTACTTCAGGTGTAGATTGCTGCGCCGCGTGGAAGGTGGTAATATTCTTTGCCGCCTGCTGGATCGCCGCCTTCAAGGCTGGTTCCAGTGCTGCTTCTGCACGTTCGTATGCTTCCGGCTGTACTTCAAAATTTTCCAGCGTTACTTTATCAAACTGCGCTGCGTATTTCCTGACTGCCGCGTCGCCATTGGCTTTTACGTCCTGAAGGATGGTATCCACCTTTGCTTCCAGTGTGGAAGTATCCATCACCGGGCGTTGCAGGATGCTGGCCCATGTATCAACGGCAGGATATTTAATTACTTGCATCTTTAGCTCCTTTTTAGATCACCATTTTTTCGATAGGCACCACGAGGATACCTTGTGCACCGGCAGCTTTGAGGCTTTCGATGATATCCCAGAAATCGTTTTCATTCAGCACAGAGTGAACAGAACTCCATCCTGCTTCTGCCAGTGGCAGTACCGTAGGACTCTTCATTCCCGGCAGCAGCCCGATGATTTCGTTGAGTTTTTCGTTAGGTGCGTTGAGCAGGATATATTTATTGTTCTTCGCTTTTTTAACCGCCTGTATACGGAACAGCAGTTTTTCCAGCAGTTTGGCCTGTTCCGGTTGCAGGTGGTGGTATGCCACCAGTACAGCTTCCGATTTCAGTACCGTTTCCACTTCCTGGAGCCCGTTCATAAACAGCGTAGAACCGCTGCTGACAAGGTCGCAGATAGCATGTGCCAGGCCAATGCCAGGTGCAATTTCTACGGAGCCGCTGATCTCGTGGATCTCCGCTTTGATGTTCTGGCCTTGCAGCCATTCTTCCACAATTACCGGGTAGCTGGTAGCGATGCGGGTATTCTGGAAGTCCTGCACGCCTTTGTAGTCCATAGATTTAGGCACGGCCATGGATAAACGACATTTTCCGAAACCTAATTTCTGGACAATGTTTACTTGTTTTTTCTTTTCCAGCACTACGTTTTCGCCTACAATACCGATATCGGCAACGCCGTCTTCGATGTATTGAGGAATATCATCATCACGAAGAAAAAATACTTCCAGCGGGAAGTTACTTGCTTCTGTCTTCAGCTTATTGACACCATTGTTGATGTCGATGCCGCATTCCTTCAACAGTTTGATGGAATCATCGTGCAGGCGGCCTGATTTCTGGATGGCGATTTTCAGTTTCATCTTTGGATAAATAAAAAGGGCTTACCGTGTTGGTAAGCCCTTCGTGATGATCTAATATGTTGTTGGATACAAAATATCATCCCCAGCCTACCTGTTTGGTAAGTAATGATGGTGATGATGCATATGTACCTTGTTTGCTTTCATAATTCGGGTACAAAAGTAGTAACAAATTTAACAAAACAAACATTTTTTTTCAGGGAAGTACTTTCGTAACAAATCCTTAACAGTGGCGGTTTTTAACGGATGAGTAAATTATATAAGTGCTGTTATATTTAATGTATAAGTACTGTTATATTGATATGTAAGTACTGATACATTTTATCCTCATTTCTTCATGGCTTCGGCTTTCATCTGGGGTGGAAATTTTTCGATTGCATATCTTAAAGCAGTGCGGGGCATGCTGGCTCTATGTTTCATGATATACTGATATACCTTCTCCAGGTTTTCTTTACTGGCCTCCTTTAACATCCAGCCATAACCTTTCTGCACCATATCATCTTTATCCATTAACAAGGTGTCAGCAATTTTAAAAATATCCGGCAGGAACAGGCCTTTCTTTGCAGGGACAATCAGCGTAACAGCAGCGGCACGACGCATCCAGCGGTTATCGGACAAGGCCCACTTTTTAAGGTAGCTGATTTGCTTAGGGTACATTTCTATCAGTGTTCCTACGGTGTGGTTACATAGCGTATCACAGGTGATCCAGTTGGTAACATAGTGCTGCACCCAGTTTTCAAACGTTTTAATATCATCCGCTTCATATTGCCTGCGGATGGCATAGCTCCAGTTACACGCGATATACCCTTCTTCCAGGTATTCAGATTTCCAGAGTATCTCACAAAGACTAAATATTTCCTCCTTAGGCCTATCTTTTATTTCTTTAAAGGAGATTTTGGCAATACTGGCAATCGCAGCATTGCGCATGCCGTATACTTTGAGTTTATCTTTGGAATAACGCTGTGCATCAGCAGTTTCATCGACGCTGTTTTGCAGGGCTTCCCGTACATCATTGATAATGTTTTTGGCGCTACTTTTCATGATCAATCTATATAATCAATTTAAAATCAACTAAAATATAATCAACATCTGCCGAAGGCAAAAATATTTTTAAAAACCCTGTAACGAAATAGGCACCTGCTATACTAACCTGTATAAACAATAAATAACTCCATTATGAAAAATACCTTAAAGTCATTGCTTGCATTAACCATTATTGTGCTTGCTTTCGTCACTAATGAAACACCAGCCCAGGCCTCCAGGGAGAAAGCGCCTGCCAATACCTTACTCTGGAAAATATCTGGAAATGGCCTCCAGAAACCATCTTATCTTTTTGGCACCTATCATATGCTCTGTGAAAATGATTTTATCATACGCGATAAAGTAAAAAAAGCGCTGGAAAGTGCGGATGCATTTGTCCTCGAAACAGATGTAATTCACCCTGCAGCATTGCAACAGGTGCAGCTCAGCTTTTTAAGCGATACACCACAGACCAAACGGCTATCCAAAGAAACCTGGAACGAGGTAGATACCATTCTGAAGCAGCAGCTGGGCGTGGGACTAGACCGCTTCGACCGGTTCAAATTAAATGCGATCAGCATGTCCATGCTTATTGCCGCTTATGATTGCAAAAGTTTAAAATTTTTTGAACAGGAATTATTTAAACTGGCGGATGCCAGGCATATCCCGATGGATACACTCGAATCAATTGATGCACAGATAAGCTTCCTCAATAATGCCATGCCTGATGAAGCAGCGCTGAATGGCATCAGAACATTTGCGCAATATAAACCCATCGTCAGGACATCTATCAACCAGTATAAAAATGAAGAATTGCAGGCATTGTACAATACGATGACGCAAAGTAATCAAATGGCTGCAAACGAGCTATACTGGATACTACATGTTCGTAACAGCAACTGGGCAAAGAAAATGCCGGCCATGATGAAAAAAGGCAGCAACTTTTTTGCTGTTGGCGCCGGGCACCTTCCGGGAGATGACGGAGTGATCAAACTATTACAGGCACAGGGTTATAAGGTAGAACCTGTGTTTAACTAATACTTAATATACGATTTTAAAAAACGCCATCTTCGATGGCGTTTTTTTTATTTCAAAAAGTCTTTACCATAGCGGATTACATCAGTATTTATTCAGAAAGAAAAAAATATTTTAAAAAATCTGTAACGAAATGAAATAAGCAGCTACTAACGATATAAACAATAAAAATTGTAGCATTATGAAAAAAGTATGTTTAACTATCCTCGCAATTGCAACTATCATCCTGGTTATTTCCATTAAAAAATCAGCAGCCCAAACTAAAAATTCTGCGGCCGTTCTTGCTAACTCCATGCTTTGGAAAATTTCCGGAAACGGCCTTCAGCAGCCATCTTACCTATATGGCACCTATCATATGGTTTGTGCAAATGATTTCATTATAAAAGATAAAGTAAGACAGGCACTGGAAGGCAGCAACACATATGTTATTGAAGCAGACGTTATTCATGAAGAAGAACTGAAAAAACTACAACCTATGATGTTCAGTGATACTGCACAGAGCAAACGTTTACCGGCAAAGACTTATACCGAAGTAGATTCCATTCTTAAAAAGGTAATTGGGGTTGGATTCGACAAGGTTGACAACCTCACCTTAAGCACCATCAGCAGTATAATGATGCAGGCAATATACACCTGTCAGGAAAAGAAAAGATATGAAGAAGAGTTGTTCAAACTGGCTACTGCAAAGCAGATCCCGATGGATACACTGGAATCAATTGAAGGGCAGATGGTATTTTACAAGAAAGCATTTAGCGACGAGGTAACATTAGATCAGATCAGAAATTTTGATCAGTACAAAGGGATATTACAAAGTTCCGTAAAGCAGTACAACAATGAGGAATTACTGGCATTGCATAGTGTGAATACCGATCCAAAATACATGACTAAAGAAACGCAGTATTGGTTATTACAGGTAAGAAATGCCAATTGGGTGAAAAAAATGCCGGCGATGATGAAAAAAGGCAGTAACTTCTTCGCGGTTGGTGCAGCACACCTGGCAGGCAACGATGGATTGATCAGGTTACTGCAGGCGCAGGGTTATAAAGTAGAGCCAGTATTAAACTAATCCCTATTCTAAATCTAAGTTTCACCCAATTGAAAACTAAAGAAGCAATATTTCTGAAACTGATAGAACAGCACAAAGGCATTATCCATAAGATATCACGGATGTATATGGATAATAGCACTGACCAGGAAGATCTGGCACAGGAAATCATCTATCAGCTGTGGAAGTCGTTTGATAATTTTCGGAGTGAGAGTAGTTTTTCGACCTGGATGTACAGAGTAGCTTTAAATACAGCGTTGGTATTTTTCAAGAAAGATCAGCGTTTGCCTAAAACTACTGACCAGGTCCCGGAAATTGCCGCTGAAGAAACGGGGAGCACAAAAGAATCGCAGCTATCTCATTTTTACAGGGCCGTACAAAAGCTGGACAGGTTGGAAAAAGCGTTAATCTTTTATCATCTGGAACAGTATTCTCACAAAGAAATCGCCGACAACCTTGGTATTACAGAAGGTAATGCCCGAACAAAGCTCAGCAGAGCAAAAATCAAATTAAAAGAACTTATTAAATTACAAGGTTATGAATTTTGACGATATACAATCAGCCTGGAATAGTGAAAACTCAGGTAACGAAATGAAAATACCACAGGACCTGGAGCAGTTGAAATCTGTGAAATTGCCGGTAGACAAGCTACGGCAGAAGATGAAAAAGGAATTTTATCCGCAGCTGTTCAGCTTAGCATTTCTCGGGTTCATTCCGGCGATAATGAAAATGAATACGGTACTGTTGTTTCCTTACTTCATCATGTATGGATTATTAATAATGATCTGTGCTTACTTCTTCACCAAGTTTATTCTGTTTTACAGGAGCCTGACCAACAATACGATGAGTTCCAAGGACAATCTGTATGCTTTGTATTATGATATCCGACTGAATATAGAACTTTACAAAGCTTTTACCTATAGTATCATGCCTGTTGGGGTTACGATGGCCGGGTTACTGATATTTGGCAATGAACAAAAGGTGATGGACCTGATGGTGCGTCAGGCGGGAATGATTACATTAAAACAGGGGCTGGTATTTATTGGAGTAGTATTGGCCATAGTGGTACCTGCTATTGTGATGACGGAATATTGGGTAAGACATGCTTACGGCAGGTATCTGAAAGAGGTGAAGGTGATCCTCGACCAATTCAGCGAATAATGCTGCAAATAAAGCTTTACAACCGGTACCGATGAGGGCCGGTTTAAGGCGTTAGGGGGGGTAATATGAATATGTCAGAAAAATAATTCTATCTGACTTAAGCAGTGGTGAAGTTGATTATGCCAGCCTTCATAGCCATCTTCATATTTACTCCAGATAATGTTTGTTATCCAGTCGATAAAAATCAGGCCATCATCTGTGTGGCTATGGCAGGGGTTATCTGTTAGCACAGCCGGTTTATTATTTTCCAGCCAGATAAAAGTTTGAAGGTAATCGATACAGCTATTGCTGCTGGCAATTTTGGTATATCTATAGTCTCGTGTTATTTTGCAGCTTTGATGATCCTGTACTTTTTCAATCAACGCCACTCTCATCATATAGTTATACAAAATATTCCCATCTGCCCGGATATGGGGCAAGACCTTTTCTTTTTTTACTGTAATACCACCAAGGATAAAATGTGGATGCTTTTCCATCATTTTTATTGTGGAAGCGCAGATAAAATCCTTATGGTGTTTTTGCAAATCGGATGCTTTAATTTCTTTTTTGGCATCAAAACGAAATTTGTGATAAACATCCCGAACAATTCTTTTGGGGATATGAAAGTCAGTAATTGGGCAAATTAAATATCCAAGTGTAAGATAGCGGCTCGAACCTCCACTACGATATGGTTGATTGAATTTAAATCCCAGGTCGCCACTTTCATCCAGAAAAACATGGCTTCTCATAATATGGTTAACAAATAAAAAAAGCCAGACCCCAGAGGCGACATATTTACAATATGCTTATGATAACTCAGATAGTCGTCACGCTTGTCTAGGATTTACCTGGCTGCGTATAAATACAATATTTATACTGCTAACAAATTTAGCACATCGCTTTTGTTTCACCAAAAAAATCATCTTTTTTTCTAAGAAAAAATCACCTGCTGAAATCTATCTGCAGCGGCACAAATTATACTATTTTATCACCTGACGTAACCTCTTTACCAGCAAGCATTACAGCCTTATTCTTTCCATCATGAAAATAGATGTAAATAACTTGTTAATCAGATTTCGTTAACTAAAAAAATTAGCTTTAATTTGCTAATAATATTAGTAGTCTCAAATTGATAGTTATGGAAGCAATGAAGCTGAGTGGAGAGATTGTTACCCTGCCATACTTTAGTACCAGCCCTGCCGGGTATCCCTCTTCCACCCTGGACGACCAGGAAGCACAAATAGATTTATCTAAACTGATCCTGACGCACCCCACCGCTACCTTTGTAGTGAAAATCAAGGGCGACGGCATGTCAGAAGCCAACATGCCAGATGGCTGCATGGCCGTGATAGACAGGTCTATACGACCCTCTGCCGGCGATATTGTACTGGCAGTACTCAACGGTGAATACACCGTAAAACGACTCGTAAAAGCCGGCAGAAACTGGGTTTTACATTCCGAAAACACATTTTATAAACCCATTGTTATTACAGAAGATACAGATTTTCAGGTATGGGGCGTAGTGACTTCCGTCATCGTAGACATGCGTAAATAACCAGCCATGCAAAATCCTTTAGTATTGTTTACCGTGCCTTTACTCAAGACACTGTTAGACAGCGGGTATACGCTTTTTGTAAGACAAAGCTACCTACCCGGCGTAGAGCCGGGAGAAGAAGAAACGAAAGAGGCCTTTCTGATTACGCCCTATACCAATATAGGGCTGGCCAATCAGCATTTCCAGGCTATTCGTTTCGACAAACGCAAGTATATTTACCAGGCTCACCGGCCTGAAGAAGTGGAGAAACTGTATATTGCTGCCGGGCAGCCGCCAGGCTTCAAGGTGTATTCTGCCTGGCTGAAAGGCGAATCCTGGGAGCCGGATGATCAACTGGCAGTAAGGCTTAGAAAATATATGCAGATACATACCAACTGGAGGCCCAATCATACCGTGGAAGCCTCACTGGAATTCGAGTTCGGCGTACTGTATATCTTTATGAGATATGGACAGGAAGAATTAAAAATACCTTATCATCAACTAATAGCAGGTTAGTTTTATGTGCTACGACATCGCATTTACCACAAAAATTGAAAGCATCTTTAAGGTGATGCCATTGCTGAGAACAGCGCCTGGCGCCAACCTTAACTTCGAAAGTACTTATCATAAAATTGGTATGTCGTACCCGCAATGGCCTGTCGTGGTAAACCACGAAGGGCCGCAACTATCGCTGTTTACCTGGGGGCCTGTTCCTAAAATGCTGAACACGCCTGAAAAAGTGAAGAAGCAGCGGCAAATGTTCCTGAATGCCCGCAGTGAAAAGGTTTTGGAACCCGGTACGCTCTGGAATGCGATCAAACAGCAGCGATGCCTGATACCTGTGACCGGCTTCTTTGAATACCGCCAGATTCCGGGCTGGAAAAACAAAGTACCATATTATATTAAGTCGGTAGAGCAGGATGTCTTTTTTATTGCCGGACTATGGGCATTGTCCAATTCCTGGGACGTAGATAAACCAGAACGTATCCCTACTTTTTCCCTGCTTACCAGAAGCGCCAATAATATTATGCGGCAAATTCATAATGGTGGCGATAATGCCGGCCGTATGCCCATGATGCTCACCAACGAGCTAGCCGCTGAATGGATAAAAGACGATCTCACTGATACCGATATTAAAGATGTGCTGCAATATGAGGCACCTTCCGACACCCTCGGTTACTGGACCGTTAACTCTGTCAGAAAAGCCAAGCCAGACGATGAATCCGTACTGGAACATGTTACCTACGAAGGATTACCGGAACTGACTGTATAAGCCTTATTTTTTTCATAAGATCATCTTACTAAACCCGATATACAATTCTTATAAAACATAAGTTGTATATCGGGTTTATCTGTATGTTAAATAACGTTAACGGCTATACTATTTAGATAACTTCCTATACATTTGTCCCCCATAGTCAACTGAGTAAATTTTAGCCCTAATTGTGTTTCACATCTAATCCCTAACCTCTAATTTTTAATTTAAATGATTCAAACGTACACTGTTGGAAACTCCACCACTGATCAGATCAAGGTTTCAGTAATTATCTCCAGCTATGGAATGGTTCAAACTGTCGCCACGTTATTATTGCAGAACCATAACCTGGCCGAACCAGACCCGGTTGCAACTTCGACAAATCACTCCGGCAGTATACTTCAACAGACAATCGGAGTGGCCAGTAACTGTGTTGGAAAAATTCTTGACATCACCAGTATTGTGGCGCTCACTGGGGCAGACCTCGACACCCGTAAGTTACAGGCCAGTAAAGTAACAGTAATATATCTGCTTGAAGGAGGACCCAACGGCACAGAAAAATACGAAGCCTATGATGTAATAGTGCCAATGTCGCCAGATTACACACTTTTATACATCTCAAAAGACATCAATCTTATTCAGGGAGCTTAGAATAGCGTTTAAATATGAAAAAATACTTGCTGCTACTGGGAATCCTTTGTGTCACCGTTATTGCACGGGCACAGGAATCCCTTAGTACTACAAATCTGTCAGTTCCGCAGTCTGCCGCATTCAAATTAATTGACGTATCCCCTACTTTAACAGGAAGCACTGTTACACCAAAAGCTTTTGCCCTTGGTGTAATACAGAATTTCAGTGATAACAGCGGGTGGCCTCAGAATTATTCTGCCGAATTAACCCCTTACTGGTGGCTAAACAACGACAGAAAAAAAATGAAAAATGTTAACGCAACAAACATTCGGGATTTACGCACAAAGAACTTCGCCAGCTTTATCGGATTAAAAGGATATGAAAAAGATAATCCGAGCATGAATCCATTTGCAGCATTGAAACTGGCAAGCCTTTCAATCGCTTTTGCAAATAAGAATATGAGTCCGGATACGACGATTGGAAAGCAGAAAATTTTCTCTATAGGAGCCAATGCTACAATAGTACGTTTCTATAGAGAGAACTACGCCAGGAACGTAAATGACTCGGCCCAAAAATGGTGTCTGACGGTAAACGATTTTGTAATATCGCTTCTTAGAGATACCTCTGACTTAGGAAGCCAATATAGACTAGCAATTGGTGATTCTACAAAATTGGTAAAACTAATGCCGCTTATCATGGAAAAGTATGGGCAAAAAATGACTGGAGCAACAAAAGCCGTTAAGAAGTTGCTTGAAGAAAAACCAATTTTCCAATGGGATGCTTCTGCTGCATATGCTGCCTATGGCGTTGGTGACAGCACCTGGAATACAGGCCGTTCTGCCATATGGTCTTCAGCCATTTACAACGTGCAGTTGAATGGTCGCAAACGGGACAGCGTGCAGACAAACTACCTGTCTATTTCATTGTATTCGCGTTACATGTATGATATCTACAGCAAGAACGACAAGTCCATTGCACCGGGAAATGCTATAGATGTTGGTGGAAAAATCATGCTGGACTTTGATCCTATCAGTTTCGGAACAGAGTATGTGCATAGGAGTTATTACAGCAGTACCTCGCTGAAATCCCAGCGCTTTGTGGGTTTCATCAATTACAGGCTCAGTAGCAACCTCTATTTCTCCGGGACATTCGGTAATGATTTCGGATTCAATAAATCCAGGCTTTTCAGCTCACTCGGTATAAACTGGGGCTTTGGCAGTGAAAAGATTTCATTCTAACTGCATTACGGGCGCAGTATAGCGCCTCAATCACAAACGACGATAGCGATGCCCACCTGCATCGCTATCGTCGTTTAAAAGGGCCTTATAATCGCTTCCTGAAACATTTAACAGTAGATAACATTCCATTTTTCATTCTGGCACACTTTTGCCATTATACAGTACAGAAGCAACGACGGACTGCAGACGCCAGCTTTCAAAAACCGACCATTTTTAATTTTTAAAATCAGCAGTCATGAAAGCATTAAAATATATAGTCCTTGCCATCATTTTAGCAGCGGGTTTTACGTCTTGCGTGGTAGAACAACGACCTGGTTATTACCGTTATCACCATCCACATTATTATCACCATGGATATTATCACTATTAGGCATTAAAGCATTAGCTGAATCCAGAAACGCTTGCAATAAATAAAACGCCGGTATATCCCCAGGAAGGAACACCGGCGTTTTGTATATTATTCAGGCAGAATACATATACTTATACTTATATATCTATATAAAATATATTTAATTTCAATACAAAAAACAAACAATTCCTATCTGTGGTTGTTGAAGGTCTGACAAAATAGCCTATTACAAATTACGCAACCACTATGAAAAACAAACTGTTGACTGTACTCCTGTCCCTTGGAGTAGCTTTTCATTTTTTATCCTGTAACCAATCGAAAGGCCAGCACATTCTTGCAGGTACCACTGTGATCCTGAAGGGCAAGGTCAGAACCATGGATGATGGCGATTCTGCCATCACAAAAGAATGTGTGGTCATACAGGGAGATACCATTGCCTATGTTGGCAACTTTGAGAAGGCCAAAGCCCAGTTTCAGGGCAATGTTATTATTAAGGATTATAAAGATTCGCTTATCATGCCAGGCTTTATTGATGCCCATGCACATGTGGGACTGGAAGCCATGGTAGCCCCATTGGCCAACCTGAGTGGTCCTCCCTATGGCCAGTGTACTTCCGTTAGTGACATTATAGATATCATGGATCATTATGCAGACAAAAACCACCTGGACAAAACGGCCATACTTGTTGGCAATAACTATGATGATTCACAGTTAAAACCCAATCAGCAGCAGCCTACCCGCGAACAGCTGGATAACATATACGGAGATCATCCGGTTTACATCATACATGTAAGTGCACATATGGGCGTGGGCAATACTAAGTTTCTCAACATGATGGGAATTAATGACGGCACACGTGCCGACACCATTGCAGGAGGAACCGTTGTAAAGGATGTTAAAAACGGTAAACCTCATGTTACTGGTCTGTTATTGGAGAATGCCAATATAGCTGCTATCAACAAGGCTATGTCACAGACACATACTTTGCCTAAGCCACTGGAAATGATGCGCAAAGCAGAAGACACCTGTTTTGCCTATGGCCTGACCACCATTTGCGAAGGAAGAGCAGACCAGGCAACCTATGCAATGGTACTTGCAGCATGCGAATCAGGTAAGTTAAAAGGAGATTATATTGTTTGTCCGGATTATGATGATTTTCACAATAACCTGAAGCAACTAAAAACACAGTACAATCATTATACAAAGCATTTTAAAATTGGTGCTATCAAACTGACATTTGATGGCTCACCACAAGGAAAAGATGCGTACTTATCAAAGCCCTATTATACACCAATGATTGGTGAAGATGCTTCCTACGCTGGCAGGCCTATTTACACCTATGATGAGGCATACCATCATGTAAAAGACGTTGAATCCATTGGTATGCCTGTACATATTCATGTCAACGGAGATTCCGCCATAGGCATGGCTTTGGCTATCTTCAAAAATTTAAAGGACAGCGGTATATCTATCAGTCAGCCTACACCTAATGTAATGATCCATTGCCAGACGGCCCGTGAAGATCAACTGGTACTCATGAAAAAACTGGATCCGGATGTGATGCCTAGTTTTTTCCCTACACATGCCTATATCTGGGGAGATTGGTATAAGTCCAATGTGTTAGGCTCTCCACGTGCGGATAATATCAGTCCGATGAAACATGCAGAAAATTACGGATTGCGGTACACCATTCACACAGATGCGCCTATCACACCACCAGACCTGATTACAGCGGTATATGCAGCTGCCAATCGTTTGACACAAAGCAACCAGACATTAGGTCCGGATCAGCGCGTGGCGGTATATCACGGATTAAGGGCCATTACTTCCGAAGCTGCCTACCAATGGGGAGAAGACAAAAGCAAAGGAAAACTGAAGCCAGGATACAAAGCTGATGTAGTAGTACTGACAGCCGATCCTATGACCATCGATCCTACGAAAATCAGGGATGCAGTACATGTAGCCTATACGTATAAAGATGGTAACCTCGTGTATAGCAGACCGAAATAAGTTTTTTTGATATTACAAAAACGCCGGTATTCCGAAGAGGAATACCGGCGTTTTAATATCCGCTTATTTTTTAATAAACGAAAAAGGTTTTGCTACCTACTTTCTGGTTTCCGATGTAGATATTTTCCACCCATTCGCCTTTAACCATTTCATATGGTTCATCCAGGCTGTAGGTAGATCCAGACGGTATATTTGTCGGCCTTTTCGTGGTGTACCTTACCGATTTATAGGACGCCCCTTTCTCATTGGTGATAGCAACAGGAAAAATCCATTCTATGTCTACAGCAATCATAATAGTATCCTTTGCATCTACCTGGTAGACAATTCCAAAGTTTTGCTTTTGCTTAAGGGGAATAGAATCTGTTACCTTCACTATTTGCAGGTCTTGTAACCAGCCATGTGTTCGGGTAGGTGTTCCGTCTAAGCGGTCGCTTGTACCTTCTACGACTGCTGCAATTCCAAAGTTTAGAATCCGGAAATCCAGTGTTCCTTTTTGGGACTGGGGGATTTGGGCATATAAGGTGGTGGTGGCAAAAAATGCTACAATAAAGGCTAAGGATTTCATTACTTTCTTTTTTCCAAAGTAAAAACATAAGACTACAAATCCATTTGCTTACGCATAATCCTACTGCGCTCAGGTATTCATTCAATCATACAGTAGCTGTTATGATGCGATATTTGGGCAGGCGTATAAATAATGGTTTTTCTTTTTCAGATCATGGAGGTGATCTTATCCTGATATTAAAATCAGTGTAATAGGGTATGTAAAATGAAAAAGTCCGTCTCTTGTTAGAGGAGACGGACTTTTTTTTGTTGCCTGACCTGGATTCGAACCAAGACTGAGCGAGTCAGAGTCGCGAGTACTACCGTTATACTATCAGGCAATTCGGGAATGCAAAATTAGGAGATATTTATTTTCTACCAAATTTTTTTTGCCTTTTTTTCAACTTTTTTTGAGACGAACCCGCTCAGTATCAATAATATTGGGCTTTTTCCGCAAATAAATCCTAAATTAAAGTCGGCTAATACCCTCGTTTTTATGCGGAAAATCATCCTTATCGGCTTTGCGCTTATGCTCGGAACCCTCATTGCTCCAGCCCAGGTTCCCGTGGAAAAACCACTGGAACTCGGCAAAGTGGAATCGGATAAACTTACCGAAGCATCCGGCATAGCCTCCAGCGTGCCGCTTAAAGGCTGTTTCTGGACGCATAACGACAGCGGTAACAAACCTGAGGTATTTCTCATTAACAGCAAAGCAGAGCTGATCAGCACCATTAAATTGAAGGATGTCAGCAATCGCGACTGGGAAGATATCGCGGAAGGCATAGGTCCCATTAAAGGTAAATACTATGTTTATGTAGGCGACATCGGCGATAATGGCGGCATCCGCAACAGCATCAAAATATACCGCTTCCCGGAACCGACGACAATTCCCGGTAAAAAAACAGAAATTACCCCCGACGTACTCAAACTGAAATACGCCGACGACCCCAAAGATGCCGAGTCACTCATGATCGATCCCATCTCCAGAAATATCTATATACTCAGCAAAAGAGAAAAACATATTCATCTATATAAAACAAAACTGGACTTCAAAAACGGCGACCACGCTGTATTGGAAGAACTCATCAAATTACCCTATACCTGGGTGACTGCCGGTGATATCTCCAAAGATGGCCACCACATTGTGATTAAAACCCTCACCAACGTTTTCTACTGGCACCGCGCCGACGGCGAATCTGTAGAACAAGCCATGGCACGCCCCGCCAGACAACTCCCCTATGAAGTAGAAAAACAGGGAGAAGGTATTACCATCACCGCAGATAACGACGGATACGTCACCATCAGTGAAGGAAAAAATACACCTGTCTACTTTTATAAGTGGAAATTTTAAACGAATTCTAAACGCTGTCATCCCATTTCAGTAGCTACTGGTATACTTGTATACTGGCTGATCATCTTTGCAGTAATGATCAGCTGGTCTGTTTCTACCCTGAAGTCAATACCCTCAAAACAGTTGCATTCCTCCTTTCCGGGATGTTAGCTGTTGTATAAAACCATAATAGTATGCCAGCAAAAAAAGCAATCATCATTGGCGCAGGGCCTGCAGGGCTCACTGCTGCCTATGAACTTCTCCAACGCACCGACATTATTCCCATAGTCCTGGAAAAAAGTACCGACATTGGTGGAATATCGAAAACGGTTAACTACAAAGGAAACAGAATTGACATCGGTGGTCACAGATTTTTTTCTAAATCAGATCGCGTGATGGAATGGTGGATGAATATGATGCCGTTAGAAAAAGCTGCACAGGAACAGTTTCAGATCACCTACCAAAACAAAAGCAGAGAAGTTAAAAACACACGCAACTCCGGCGGCGATACCCTCGTAGCCAAAGATCCTGACCTCATCATGCTGGTCAGACAACGACTCTCCCGTATCTACTTCCTGAAGAAATTCTTTAACTACCCTATCCAGCTATCTGTAGATACACTGAAGAAACTCGGCCTGATCACCACCCTTAAAATTATGTTCTCCTACATGTATGCCCAGCTGTTTCCGCGCAAACAGGAAAAATCGCTGGAAGACTTTATGGTCAACCGCTTCGGGCTTACACTGTATCATCTCTTCTTTAAAGATTATACAGAAAAAGTATGGGGAATACCTTGTAATAAAATCTCTGCTGAATGGGGTGCCCAACGTATCAAAGGTATCAGCATAGGTAAAGCCATCTCTCATGCACTGAAACAAGCCTGGGACGCCGGTAAACCAAAAGATATCAATCAGAAAAACGTAGAGACCAGTCTCATCGAACAGTTCCTCTACCCTAAACACGGCCCCGGCCAGCTTTGGGAAGAATGCGCCAGACAAGTAACAGAAAAAGGCGGTACCATCCTCATGCAACATGATGTTACCAAAATCTTCAAGGAAGGTAATCGTATTACTGCCATTGAAACAGTAGACAGAACTACCGGCGAAGCCTCCGTTCTTGAAGGTGACTATTTCTTCTCTACCATGCCTATCAAGGAATTGATTGCCGACTTCCAGGGAGATGTGCCTGCCAACGTGAAAGAAGTAGCGGAAGGCCTGCAGTACCGCGATTTCATCACCATAGGCATCTTACTTAAAAACCTCAGCTTTACCGATAAATCCGGCGACTCCAAACCTATCACCCTCAAAGATACCTGGATCTATATACAAGAGAAAGATGTCCGTGTAGGACGCCTGCAGCTGTTCAACAACTGGAGCCCTTATATGGTGAAAGACCCCGCTACTACCTGGGTGGGAATGGAATATTTCTGCAACATCGGTGATGGTTTCTGGGAGCTTTCCGATAACGAAATCCGCACCATCGCCATCAGTGAGCTTTGCAAGATAGGCCTCGCCAAAGAAGACGATGTGCTGGATGCCACTGTATTGCGTATGGAAAAAACCTATCCGGCTTATTTCGGCGTATACGAAAGATTTGATGAATTCAGGAATTATATTGACCAGTTCGAAAATATCTTCCTCGTAGGACGAAATGGCATGCATAAATATAATAACTCCGACCACTCTATGCTCACTGCCATGGTAGCTGTGGACAATATCGCCAACGGCATCACCACCAAATCAAATATCTGGTCTATCAATACAGAACAGGAATACCACGAAGAAAAAAAGTAATCTGAGTATCACCAGTACAATTTCGCTGACTGTAATTTTTTACAGGTAAATTAAAGATGATGTTATCTCACAGGTACTACAACCCCGGCACGGACACCAGATTCCGCGGTTCCTTCTTTGCCTATAGCTATAACAGGCTGATAGTAGGAATTGCCATCATCAGTGCTGTTATCAGCCTGATAGTGTTTAAACAATGGTATCCGTTTGCAGATGTAACACCAGATACCACTGCGTATATCGATACCGCCAGCCGCCATCTGGATGCGGCTTTCTGGCCGGTGGGGTATTCGAAATTCCTGATGCTGGTGCATACGATATCATCTTCCGAAACGGTATTGGTATGTATACAATATATGCTTCTTCAGCTGGCTGCTTTCTTCCTATATTTCAGTATTTCGCGTTTATTAAATCCTGGAAAACTATTCAGGTACAGTGTTTTACTCTTTCTACTTATAAACCCTTTATTTCTTTATCTCAGCAACTATGTAATTACAGAGGCGTTATTCCTTGCCCTCGGGCTTACCTGGTTTGCGCTGTTGCTGTGGATCTGCTATAAGCCCGGACTATTGGTTTTAATTCTCCATGGCATTGTGCTGGCAATGGCTTTTGCCATCCGGTATAATGCCATGTTTTTCCCGGTAGTTGCTATTATTCCCATTTTAATGGCACATACCAGTGCGTGGAAGAAAGCAATCGGTATCGTACTGCCCGCCGTACTCATCATTTTATTCATTTATAATACCGCCAATGTTACTTACAGGTATACAGGCGTAAGGAAATTTTCCGTATTCAGCAGCTGGCAGCTGGCCAGCAATGCCCTGTTTATTGTCCCCCACGTAACTTTCGATACTACACATATACCGCAGCAGTTTAAAGGAATCCATACCCTCGCCCATCAGTTTTGTACCGGGCCTTACTTTCATGCCGAAAATGCAACACCGGCAGCAGGCGCCTATTTTTTATGGGATGATCACAGCCCGCTACGGCAGGTATTGAGCTTCTATCGCGCCAAATACAGTCTGGATGATGTTTACAGCAACTATGCCATTGCTTCCAAACTGGTTGGAGATTATGGCGCCTATCTCATCAAATCACATCCTTTTGTGTATGCACGTTACTTCTGGATGCCCAACATGCTGGAATACCTGTTGCCCGGACAGGAATTCATTGGCAAAAACCAGCGAATGCTCTATGGCACGCCGCTTAATATGAAAGCCTGGTTTAATACAACAGATGCGCAGCCACGGATATCAGATAGCGTACAGTCCAACATCATGTATGTTTACCAAATACTCATCTTTATTTTACATATATTATTTCTGGAAGAATTATTCAGATTTATTTTCCGGAAGAGATATAAAAATACCACCCGTCTATTCAACCTTACTATCATCATAGTTTCCAGTTTTCTGTTTTGCAACTTTATGTTTTTCACACTGGCGGCACCAGTTGTATTGAGATATCAGCTAATGGTGATGGTGCTGCTGTTCTTTGCGTCTGTACTGCTTTTAGAAAGGAATGAGGAGACATTATACCAGCGATTGGATAAAATCCCTGAAGAGGAAATGATGTTGGGGATTTAGGCAGATGCAGACAATATCTGCACCGGCGATAGCAAACAGCTGCCTGCCATCGGTGCATTCATAACGTGGAATTTCAAATGCATTATTTTATCAGAAATCCTCTCTTAACCGTTCATCTGTGTAGGTGATGGCAGTTTTTCCATGTGGCACAGGTTTACCATTTTCATCTACACTTACAAATACCATTCTGTCGATAGTCAGGATACTTTTCTGTGTTATTTTATTTCTTACTTCACAGGCAAGTGTGAGGGAAGTACGTCCGAATTGGGTTGCCTTGATGCCCAGCTCCACAATATCTCCCTGCCTGGCGGAGTTGATAAAATTAATTTCAGACATATATTTGGTAACGCAGCGGTTCGTACCAAGCTGGATAATGGAATAAATTGCAGCTTCTTCGTCTATCCATCTTAACAAACTACCTCCAAACAAGGTACCATGGGCATTCAGGTCTTCCGGTTTCACCCATTTACGTGTGTAGAAATTCATTGCATCTCGTTTTAACTCGACACAAAATTAGCTATTTCACGGCTTATGTCAATGTTGTTTCATCATCTCTACAATCTCTGCTTCATCATATTGTGGACAGCCGCCATTTTTAGTAGCTACCAGGGCACCCAGCGCATTGGCATATTTCAGGGCAGCCTGCGATTTACTTCCCAGCAGCCTGCTGTGCAGGTACCCGGCCAGCAGTGCATCGCCGCTACCAATTGTATCTGCAACAGTTACCTTATGCCCCGACACTTCGTAGAAATCCCCATCCTCGTATAAGAGGCAGCCTTCCGCACCAAGTGTTACCAGTATGACTTCCGGCAGAAATTTCTCCGCCAGCTGTGCTACCAGCGACTTCATATCTCCCTGAAAACTATACCAGTTGCTGATCTCCTGTAATTCACCAATATTTAGTTTGATGATATCCGCATGCTCCAGCAACCAGTGAATATGCTCCATTGTAAAGTGAGGCGGACGCAAATTTACGTCCAGTACACGTTTGCCGGGAATATGCAATAACTTCTCCAGCGCCTGCTTACTCACATTATTCCTGGAAGCAAGACTGCCAAACACGATATACGCGGGGTGCGCATCTTCCAGTGCTTCCCAGGTAATATCCGGTGTAATAAAATCCCACGCAGACGGATATACGATGTCATATTCCATTTCCATCGAAGGTGTAATACTGGCAAACACTTTACCTGTTCCATGCGTGCTGTCTTTCTGTATATAGGCTGTATTTAAACCGTAGCGCTGCATCAGCGCCAGCAGCTGATCGCCATAGCTATCCGTCCCGATACGTGTTATCATTGCCGTAGCATGACGTAGCTTCTGCAGATGATAAGCCACATTCATAGGGGCGCCACCAGGCAACTCCTTATCCGGCAGGATATCCCAGAGGACTTCCCCAAAACAGATGATTTCAGTTTTCATAAACAGGAAATTAACGATTTTTCAGATAATCACCGCAATCCTATTGCAGGAGCGCGTTTAAAAGGACGTGATTATCCGGTTGCTACTATTATTTAAATAAGATTTTAGCTTTTCCGGCTTGTATTTTTCAAAATAATTTTACAACTTACTTAAGTGAACATGAAAAATCAGACTGTATATCCTATCTGTCCATACAGTCTATTTTAATAACTGATCTGTCAGCCGGCAACCCCGTGTCATCATTAACCCTTGTTTTCTCTTATCCGTATTTTAAATACCAATCATGAAAAAGTTAAACCTCCTCACATTTGCCGCCATTGTTATGGCTAGTTCTCTACTGTTTTCCTGCCAGAAAAATGAAGCAGTAAAATCAGTTTCTTCACCTGAACCATTAAAGGATTTTACCCCACAGTCCAATGTTCCTGGTATGGTAATTACACCTTATGGTTTAGTTCCTTCAACGCATGTTTTTGCTGTTGATAACAAAACAATTATTAAACTGGAAAATGGACATCTGCTAAAAACTTTTACAGATGGACGTTTAACAGAAGATCTGGGCACTATCAGCGAAGAAGCACGCAGCGCCACAGATCCTTATTTATATGCAGCAAGATTGAGAGGAGAATCCGACGGCAGGTATGCCAGCTCAACTGCAAATGCGTTGGTCGGGACTAACTATCCCGGATACACGGCGCAGGCTGCCGCGTCTGACATCCAATCATTTTCTACCAAATGGGTAGTGCCGCCAGTGCCGCAGGAGTCTGCCAGCACCGCCACTACTTTCCTCTGGAACGGCATTGACCGCGGCGCCCTGCAACCGGTGCTGATGTGGGGTGCTACCGCCGGTGGCGCTTTTTACGCTATTGCCAACTGGTATTATGTGGGTGGAAACTATTACCATGGAACATATGTAACCGTAACTCCCGGCACACAACTGGAAGGAGTAATTACACATGTATCACATACCTCCACCAGCTGGACATATACAGAATCCTTCACCGGATATCCTATTGGCGATGTAACAGTAACCCGTCCAACAGAAGCTACCGGCGTCATTGAGTGCTGGGAAGCCTATACGAATATTGTTACGCAATGGCCTTCCAATCTCTATTCGGCCATGACAAATATTCACCTGACGACCCGCACCACCACACCACCAGCTACCTTTAACTGGTCCGTTACCGGTGGCGCCATTACTACCCCTTCCGGCTACAATACAGTTATCGTAAATAACAGTACTTCTAATGGTGAAATTGATTTTTATTTTGATGGTACCCCTGTAGATACGACCATCACTTCCGGCGGAATATATAAACTGGTATCCGCCACCAACAATACCAGCGTACTGGATGTCACCGGAGGTGCCAGTGCTGCAGGTACATTCGTGGAACTCTGGAGTAATAATGTACCATCCTCTCTTAATCAGCAATGGAAAATAACAGCCGTAGGCAGTGGATACTACAAACTGGAACCACAGCATGCAATTGGCAAAGCCTTAACCGTTGCCGGAAATGCCACTGCCGATGGCACGCAGGTACAAATCGATAATTACACTGGCGCTACCGGGCAACTGTGGACGATTACCAGCCAGGGTGGCGGCACCTTCAAACTCACCCCTTCCTGCGCCTCCGCCAGCTCATTAGACGTGTACAGTGGCAATACAGCCAACGGTACAAAAGTAGAGATATGGACCAGCAATACGGCCAATGCACAGAAATTCAAACTGGTGCTGCAATAAAAAAACATTTTGGATAAAAAATAGCCCGGGAAAGAATTCCCGGGCCTTTGACAGATGTAAGTGATATCAAGTGAGCTGATATGCATTGCAAAATCCGCTCATGCAGGTTTCTAATGAAGAATGATTAATTGAAATCTACACACAAAAATTATTGTAAAATGACTTTACGGATGGCACTATTACGGGTTTCGTATATGTACACATTACCTTCTCTGTCAGTTGCAATCGTTGAATACTGATTGGCGCCCAGTAAAGCCTGTTGCAAGGTCCCGTTGGTGAAACCAAACTTAAATGGCTGACGCGTGCCACCGGAACCGGTGATGGTACTCACTGTTCCATCCAGTGCAAATGCTCTCAGCGAAGCATTGTTACCATCGATGAAGTAGAACAGTCCGGATACACGATCATAGGTAACAGGGCCAGGGCCATAGAGCTTGGCGGTACCAACAGGGCCATCCACATATCCATCCTGGAACCAGATACCTGTAAATGTGCTCGCCATCAATGTAGAAGTAATGGTCTTCTGGATGGCATTCGCATCACCGTTAGCCTGATAAATGGCGCCATTATAATAGGCAAACTGGAAGTTTAATCCCAATCGGCTTACCTGTGTCACTTTTCCCGCCTGTGTAATCTGGAAAACACCACTGTAATCGGATCCTACATACACGTTATTCGCATCATCTACCTGGATAAATTTCGGAGAGTTGGATAATCCGCGGTTGAATGTACTCACCACACCCGCCGGCGTAATTTTCCGTACGCTGTTGTTAAACATATCTGCCACGTAGATATTATCCTGTGCATCTATGGCAAGTCCGGCGATATTGCTAAACCTTGCCGTTGCACCAGCACCATCCACATTTCCGCCGCTGTCGTCACCTACGAAAAGTGTAGCAGTGCCATCAGGGGCGATTTTACCAATTTTATTACCGGTACCTACAAACACATTACCCTTAGAATCCACCACCAGGTGTCCTGTTGATGCAGTTCCCCATGATCCGGTGTAGAAAGTTACCACGCCAGCACGACGGAATACCGGACCTGTTGCGGAAAGCGCACCTACTTTTACATTCAGGTTACCAGTGGTAACACCCGCAGGCATCGTCACAGTAAGTGTGGTATCAGTTGCTGCTGTAACGGTAACTGCCAGGCCATTGATCGTTACCTGGTTATCTGTAGCAACAGTGCTGAAGCCAACACCTTTCATCACTACCACCGATCCTGCCAGACCATTATCTGGCAAGAGTTTCGACACACCCAATGCCTGCAATGTAAACACAGGCCCACTCACTGTCTGGCTGTTCACATCTATTTTCACTGCACCGGAAGTTGCGCCCGCAGGGATTGTTACAGTAAGCTCCGTAGCGGATGCACTCATGATAGTCAGTGGTACCCCATTCATGCTCACACTATTCTCTTCTTTGGTATCGCTGAAATCGCGGCCGGTAATGGTTACCAGCGTTCCTGCAGGGCCACTCAGCGGTGCCATCGCCTTAACAGATGGAGCCGGCACCACTGTAAACACAGGGCCTGCTGTTTTCTGCCCGTTGATGGTGACAGACACCGGACCTGTTTGCACACCGGCAGGAGCTTTCACCACTAAAGATGTTGCAGTGGCACTAACCACCGTAGCGGCAATACCGTTCAACGCTACCTGGTTATCTGCGAGGTTGGCGCTAAATCCGGAACCGGTAACAGTTACCTGTGTTCCGGCGCCTCCTTTCAAGGGTTTAATTGCACTGATAGCCTGGAAGGTAAAATCAGTGCTAACTGTTTTTTGTCCGTTTACACTGATAGATAAAGGCCCACTGCCCGCGCCATCAGGAATGATTACCACCAGCAGCGTATCATTGGAATTGGACACAATTGCAGGTTTACCATTAATGGTGACAGTTGCTGGTCCATCGGTGCCAGCCATCCCGGCACCGGAAATATACACGTTGGTACCCACAGGACCATTGGCCGGAGCAATGCTGTGCACACTCAATGCCTGGTACGTGTATACGTTGCTGTTATAAGTCTGGTCATGTGCCTGCACCGTAATTTTTCCGGTGCTGCCTTTTTCAGGCGCCTGCACTACCAGCATACTATCGTTAACATTCAGGACCCTGGCCGCGGTACCATTGAATGCGACAGCAAAAGCATTCAAATCATTTCCAAAACCAGTGCCCCGAATGGTAACTACAGTCCCCGGGTTACCACTCACCGGGTAAAAATCTTTTATCGACAAAGGCACGCTTACCGCAGGATGATCTTTCTTACATCCCGCCATCACTGCCAATATCATCAAACCGAGATAGATCAGTTTTTTCATCTGTTTTGATTTTAATTAGAAGGAATAACGCAGCCCCATCTGCACCTGATAACGGGAACCAAAGAAATCAACGGCATAAGGCTTTCCAGGATCTGTAAACTGATATACCGGTGTATTCTCTTTAGATGTACGACCTGGATAAACCGGTGTCAAACCAACGCTGGCCGTAGAGTTGAAGGTATTGGGAGAGAAATAGGCGATCCCCCAGTTTTTATTCAACAGATTGGTCACGTTCATAATATCTAAGGTGAAAGTCAGGAAACTGCTGCCAGGCTTCGCAGACAAATGATACTCCTGTGCGAAATGAAAATCCGCCTGTGTATTCCATGGTGTACGACCCATATTCCTTTCGGTGAAATTACCTCTGCGTGAACGCAGGTAAGCATTACCATCCACGTAGCTGTTAAACGCATCTGCCTGCGACTGTGCGGTCACGGCCTTTCCGGAAGCATCGGTATAATCCTGGAAATACTGAATGGCATCTTTCGCCTGTGGAATGTAGATCAGACTCACCTGCTGCGGTAATCCCTGGATACTGTTATTCACCACACCATAGGTAAACGGAGAGCCAGACTGCGCACTTACAAACAGACCCAGGTTGCTCACCCAGCGGCTATTCCAGGCCTTGCGGTAGTCCATTCTGATAACGATACGGTGACGGATATCAAAATTGGAATAAGCCAGGTCAGGATTGTTTGGATTTAACGCCTGGTTCAGCTGCCAGTTACTTTCCATAGAGTTACGGATACCGTTGGAGATATCTTTAGACTCACCGAAAGTATAGGCCAGGTTTACGTTCAGTCCCATTTTATAGTTGCGGGAAATACTACCTGTTAAGCTATATCTGTAACCTTTGTTAGTGTTACTCAGCTCATAGGCATTCGCAAAACGAGGATCTACGGAACCTGCAAATATTGGCTGCTGCATATTGACGTCGTAACCGTAATAGGTAGGGTTATCTTTAATATTCACCTGCTGGAATTTCACATCCTTCAGGTTTTTGGTGTAGATACCTTCTGCGGTGAGTTTGTAGCCGTTGTCTGTGGTGTAATCCACTGCCAGGCTCGCACGTACAACCTTAGGCATTACAAAACCATTATCCAGTACGTCTACCTGGGTTTTACCACCATTTTTATTGTTAACTACCGCACCATTCTGCTGAATGAAATCTGCAATACCGTTCTTACCAGGCTTCAATGGGTCTGAACCTTTTACGAATACCTGCTGATCTGCTTTCTGGTCGAAAGAACCATAGCTGTCGCCATTATTGTAATAGGCGTAAGCCAGCCATGCCAAAGGAATACGGCCGGTAAACATACCTACACCACCACGTAATATTACGCTTTGGTCACCTTTCCAATCGTAGCGGAAACCCAGTCGCGGAGAGATTTGTACTTTACCAAAATAATCGTTTGTAATACGGTTTAATGGTGTGTAGAAATAGGTATTACCAAGATATCCATCCTGTATGGCAGATGTGGTTTTATCGCTCAATACAGGCTTCTGTGGCAATAACGTATAGTCGGCACGTATACCCGGCGTCAGCTTCAGTTTATCCGTCAGCTGAATTTCGTCCTGGGCATAAAGACTCAACATATCTACATTAAAAGACTGCGGGTGGGACAGGATATAATCCCTGGTATTATCTGTATAATTATAACTACCTCTTACTCTCCATGGACTATTATTCAGGTAATCATCTATACTCAGATAATCTACACGGCCATTCCAGCTGTTTACAAAGCCGTAGTTTACGTGATACAGTTCGTTGTGTGTACCAAAAAGGAAAGTATGTTTTCCTTTATACATCGTGAAGTTGTCCGTGATTTCCCAGGTCCGCTGCTGCATATTGAAAATAGCGGCCTCCCTGTCAGTACCGAGGTAAATGGTGGTTCCTGGCGTACGCCCCATGATCTGTACCTGTGGCAATGCCGGGTCGGACTGTGGGTCTCTTTTATCATTCACCACCGTATAACCTACGATCAGGCTGTTGGCAAGCTTAGGAGAAAAGCGTGTTTTAAGCTCTGCCACTGTAGATGTCTGATTGTTGGTCTGTTTATAGGCCATGCTGGTGAAACGGAAATCCTGCTGGTCTCTGTCCATCAGAATAGCGTCTGACAAAATGGTATTATTACGGAGAGATAATTGATTTTTTGCGTTGATATTCCAGTCGAGGCGATTAAAAAACTTCGTAGAGTGACTACTGGCATTGTACCCGCCTCCCGTACCCGGATCAAACGCAGTACCATAGCGCTGTAAGGTTGCGTTACGGATATCCTGCTCATCTTTAACGCTTAATATCTGCGACGTTTCCCGTTGGCCTACCATCAATTGCGTAGGGTCCTGTCGGCCGGTTACCTCTTCGTTGGTGAAGAAAAACAGTTTATCCTTAATAATAGGAAAGCCAAGTCTGACACCGGTTTGATAATCATAGAAATCAGCATTCATCTTTCCCAGTGTACCTACTTTATCCTTCCCGGTGATGGCAGCATTGCGGCCCATTGCATATACGGAACCGGTGAAAGTATTGCTGCCACTGCGGGTTACGGCATTGATGCTACCACCGGTGAAGTTACCGATCTTCACATCGAAAGGTGCCAGATAAACCTGCATATCCTCTATCGCATCCATGGATACGGGATTGGTATGCGTACTGGCGCCAGGCATACCGGAAGAACCGGTAATACCGCCCGTAGAGGGACTAAAGCCTATCGCATCATTATTGATAGCACCATCCAGCGTAACGTTGTTATAGCGGAAGTTAGTACCGGCAAAGCTGTTGTCTTTAGAGCCCTGCGGCACCATCTTCGTCATATCCTGGATGCTGCGGTTAATGGAAGGCATGTTGCGTAACTGGGAAGCGCTGATATTCTGACCAGCGCCATAAGTACCGGCCTGTGGGGTTTTCTTTCCCTTCACTACTACTTCTGACAGCTGCTTCTTATCATCGGCCAGCACCAGGTTGAGTATTAAAGGCTCTCCCAGGCGAACGTTGATACCTTCCTGCTTTTCATTGCCCATGCCCATCATGGAGGCGGTAATTGTAAATGGACCGCCTATACGTAGTCCGGTCAGGTGATAACGGCCATCCGGCTCCGCTACGGTTCCGTAACGTGTACCCGTTGGCGTATGAACGGCCATCACAGTTGCACCGGGAACAGGCTGCCCTTTGGCATCCGTCACCTTACCGTCTATTCGGCCACTGGTTTCCTGTGCACGCAGTCTTATGCTGAACATAGTACACAACAGGAAACATAGTATATACAGATTTTTCATTCCTTTTAGCATTTAGAAATTTTCCATCAATAATCTGTCAATAACATGCAGCACGCCGTTATTAGCCAGTACATTGGATTTCAGCAATTGACAAGGCGTGGTATTACCGCTACCCTGGATCGTAATTCCGGAGTAGTCGACACCGTTAGATATCAGGTTGACAGTGGTAGTACTGTTATTCAGCATGGTCTGCTGCGTAACATTGCTGCTACCCGTAGACAACACATAGTCGTATACAAAGCGGCGGTTGTTGAGCATATGAAACTGGATCATGTTGCGGAGCACCGCAGGATCTGTTTGCATGATACTATCTGTGGTAAGGAACCCCGCATTTTTGAATGCTGCGTTGTTGGGAGCAAATATGGTGAATGGTCCATCGCCGCGCAGGAAGTCTTTCAGGCCTGCACGTTGTAATGCAGTATTGAAGAAACTCAGTGAAGGATCTGCTGCAACAGCATCACTGATTTTGTCCTGCACCAATGGCTGCATTACCGCATTGATCACCTGGATCATACCATTGCTGGCTGGCATATTCCGCGCAGTCACTTTTGTGCCGTTGATAGTGATAATGGTGTCGGTACCTTTCACCCAGTGTGTAACAAACAGCTGGGTTCCCTGTACGGTCGTGATTTGCTGATTGAAGCGGTAAGGCAGTTTATCCAGCTGCCACAACCCATTCAGTGTATGGTATTTTACCATCTTCTGTAATACGCTGCCACTCTCTCTCGCTACCATATCTTCTGAATTATAGCCTGCTTTCTGAAAGGCCGAATTATCTGGCACCAGCAGCGTATAAGGGCCACCTGTTTTTAAGGTAGTACCGAAATTGGTCTGTGTTAAGGCTGTATTGTAATAGGAGAAGTTAAACCTGTTATCTTCCAGTACATACAGCAGGTTATTATTACTGCCGGCAGGTGCAACGTCTTCCTTATCTTTCTTACAGGAAAAAAGTAACAGCACCAGTAGGGCAGACAATATATTTTTTTTCATCTTATCTGAAGATTTAAGAAGAAATTATTGCTTGAATAATCCATCGTCTACAATATGCAGCACGCCATTCCTGAACATCATGTCAGTAGACTTTAACGGCAATGCACCTACGCTGCTACCTGTCTCTTTCACCATAATGGTATTACCATTGGCAGAAAAATTAAGTCGCACATATTGTGGCGGGTTGTTATACGCTCTTCCCGGGTCTATCGTGAAATTGCTGATAGCACCATTATCCAGCATATCGTTGGTAAAGATGACCATATTGTAGTTGGCAGGCTGTACACCGGTAAGATCAATATGATGCGCCAGCAGCAAGGTATCCAGCGATGTAAAGGTATACCTGTAGTACAGGTGTTCATCATAATTCGGCCAGCCTACTTCATAGCGCAGTGCACGTTGTCTGAGGTCATCGATCGTATTGAAGCCCGCTTTTTTAAACGCATTGTTGGTAGGTGCAAACAGGGTTATATATGCTGACCTCGTGGAAGCTTGCAACAACTGCGAGAATCCCTGTTGTCCCCATACGGTTTGATAGATACTGTCGTTAATACGGCAGGCCTCTAACAGGAAAGTGAAATTCGGATTGGATTTCAGGTAGTCTATCATATCCGTATTGGGCTGCTTCAGCACTTCATCCAGTACATAGATGGTGCCGTTGGTGCCTTCCATAGCTGTAAACGGATGTGCTTTACCATTTACCATCAGCTGTTTATCGTGCAGACCTAAGAAGAGGTAATACACATAGGGCGTCCAGCTGGAATAGGTCGGTATATCTGATCTTGTCAGCAGGGTACGTAGGGAAGCATTTCCCTTAAGCTGCTGGATATTAGCGGATGGCATCCAGCTATTAAGTGTATGGTAAAACAGGATGGTATCCAGGTCGTTAACCGCCATGGTTTTCACTTTATCTGCTGTAATACCGGCTGCTGTAAAAGCGGCATCGGTAGGCACCAGCAGCGTGTATCCCTGGTAGTTACCTGCGGTGATAACAGAATCCATATTGGCTTTCTGCCACATCGCCTTGTAAATAGTGAACTTCGCGGAATCCAGTATCTGGCGGACCGTCTTTCCCGGCCCTGTATAGTCAATCGTTTTTCCGACCGGCGATACCTGCGCATCCTTTTGTGTACAGGCTGTCCAGCAAACAGACACTAACGCCAGCGTATATATTATTTTTGAAAGTTTCATGATTACCGGTTATTTAATCAACAGAGAATCCGGATACAGCATCACATTATCAATACGATGCAGTACACCATTATTTACCAGGAAATCTTTTCCCTTATCACCATCGGCCATACGGATGTAAGACGGGCTATGGTAGGCATATTTACCTTCCGGCGTCCAGATGTTGATCATCTGTGCAGGCGCAACGCCATAACCATCCACGTATAAGCGGGCATTACCGCCACCTACCAGGTTTAAGTCATTCGAAAACAGGTGGTGCGCCTTTAATCCCAACGTATAAATGGTAAAGGCTACGGGCTTATATCTTTTTACGTCTATCCTGCTTATACTATCTGCGGTAAGTTTATAGCCCTTGAAAACATTATTTACAGGTGCATATACCGTCAGCGGACTTTGTGTTTTCAGCGCATCCCACTGGGAAGTTTTCTTCATCAGGGCAGCAAACAGCACCAGGCTGGTATCAGCAGCAATTCTGTCCTGCAGGGTCTGATCAAAATACTTAGGTACCGATTTCAGGATATGCAATACGCCATTTCGCAAAGCGATGTTACGTTTCGGACTCGCATATACCTCGCAACCGCTAACAGATACCGTGTATGCATCTGCGTTAGGATTGTTGGCTACCACTGAAATCCACAGCGGGCCGCCGGCAGCAGTTGTATAGATATTATCCAGCTGGGAAGGGAAATCTGCCGTATAATAACGGTTCGTCAGTATAAGATTTTTAACGGCAAAGCGCAGACTATCAACATTCATGGTATTGAAGTCGGAAGCATTCTTAAAACCGAGGTTATTAAATGCGTTGTTATCCGGCGCCCATACGGTGTATTGCTTGTCTGTTGCATTCAGGGAATCGAGATAACCTATTTTAGTCAAAGCGGCTGCAAACAGGCTCAGATCGTAGTTATTATTGATAAAATCTCCGGCGGAGCGGATGTCACTGTTTCGTTCCTGGTCTACCGTGAGGTCAGTTTTCTTGCAACTGACCATACCCAGGAAAACCAGTACTATGAATAGTATGATACTTCTTTTCATAAACCAGATTATTTGTAGATGGGAGGATCATACCTGCGTTGCAGCGTAGTGATATACATATTCCCGTTAACGTATTCCACTGTATTCACAGTAGCAAAAGAGCGTGGATTATATATGCCGGAGCGAATGGAAATGACCATACCCGTCTGGATATCTGCCATGGTATTGAATATACCGATAGGCGCCTCCGGCCCAACAGCCAGCGAAGTAAACATACCCATGCTCTCCTGGAGGTTGCCATAGGCATAATCAGGCGGAATACCCGGCAGCAGGAAGTTAAACTTCTGGCCGCTGGTGCCTGCAAAAATGCCATCACCACCAGCTACAGGAAACAGCGGAAAATTCGTATAGGGATGCACGACAGGATCCTGTGAACGAATCATACTGGCCGTGAAGAGGTTACTGAAACCATTCACCGGCGTATGATTAGCGGTATACAATGTGTAAAACACGTTCATGGTGTCACGGATACATACGTTCGTTTGCGCGTTGAGCTCACCGAAAGAATAAGTAGCCGCATAGCCTTCTGAACTGAGGTTGTAGAAGTTCGTATATACCAGCGAATCCGATAAAGGAATCTTTGTAAAAATTTCCTTACGCAGATAAATACCTGTTTTCCTGGTATAAATAGATCTCTCCAGCACATTCATCGTATATACTTCTCCCTGGTCCAGCTGAATAGTTGAATCCACCAGGATATTCTTTCTGGCAGCTGCGGTAAGACTAAAGAACGGATCTGTACTGCGCGGCCTTGTCACAAACATGAAACGGTGGCTGCCGCTGGTAATCATGCCGTAGCCCGACAGGTCGTAACCGTTTACGATAGGACCTACAGGAATCTTTGCAGTACCCGGATAATCTTTCTGGAAGAGCGCTGAGTTACCCGCATCCGGATATGGACGCGCCAATGGGCCGCGTGTATCCAGGTAATCAAATACAATACCTGCACCTACAGGTATTCCTGATGCATCCAGCTCTGGATCTACCAGCATCGTCAGGAAAGGCTGCGGTGCATCTTTATTATCTATCGTGATGTTGTAAGTCAGGCAATTGAATACCCGCAGATAAGCCGGTGAACTGACTTCCGGGAAATCTGTTTTCCTGCATCCTGCCAGCACCAAAACTGCACCAGCCATACATCTCCACAGGAACTGATATGTTAATTTCATTGCAATGAATTATTGATTATGCTTAATGATGATCATTTTTGCTGGTATCTCTCCCGGCTTCTTCGGATTCAAAGTACCTACTAACGCTACCGTATACACGCCTGCTTCAAAGGATGGCAGGTTAAAGCCATTATAGAAGGCCTTACGTGCGATGAAGTCCTGTCCTTTCAATGCCGCGATATTGCTGATCCAGTCGCCCGGAAGCATGTCGGCACCGGAGGCATAGACCTTCAGCTTGTTGATACCCATGGTTGGCGGGAAGAGAATATATGGCTGGTTAGTGAGCACCTGGCCTTGTTTGAGGTGCTGGGAAGGCTCGCCGGTAAACGTCAGGTAACTGTTCAGCAGCTGGCCGTCACCATCAGTAAAGGTAGCTTCCGGTATATCTGTAGAAAGATTCAGGAAGCGCACCCAGAAAGGCATGGTAACCTTAAACTGATCAGCGGAACCATCATCACCGGTTTTATTGGCGTTGAGATAGAAACTGCCGCTGAGGTTATTGGCAATCGCTTTTACGACAGGCTGCCCATTGGCATCCGCATAATACCATATGCTGTAGTTATCGCTGCCACTGATATTGACAGTAGCAGTGCCCAGTGATTTACCGGAAGCATCGCTTACCTGTATGTTGTGGGTACCTGCAATAAATATTTTGTAGGCAGATGAATTACCGAAATCCACTGTACCTTCCTGCAAAGGCACGTTATCCACACTCACCTTAATACTGCTGCCAGGAAAGGCATTCACGCCCTGAATACGGCCCCAGGTAATGTTCTGCTGCTCCTTCACGTCAGGGATTACCCTGAAGGAATTCAGCGTAGCCGGACTGCTGGTATTACTTCCCGGTGCATAATATTCAAAGGAAGTATTGGCACTTACCATGATTGTATAAACACCACCCGGCTGATAAGCCTGTGAAGGCGCATAGGTAAGCCAGTTATCTGTTGGCGGGTTCAGACCATAGGCCATCGTACCGGTAAGACCATTCACCGTTTTCAGTTGCTCATCCGGATTCACTGGCACCCCTGGCAGTACTTTTCCATCAGCAGTAATTACTTTAAACTGATAGGTGCCATAAGGCAATTCTGTGTAAGCAGAATAATTGCCACTACCTACGTTACTGGTAATATCACTTACGGGTGTACCATCCGCGAAAACCAGTGTCATATTGCCTTCCAGACCAGCTTTATCAGGCGCTGAACTCAAATTCAGCAGACGTATACTAAAGTGCTTCGGATCTGCCGGCGGAGAGATAGAACGTGGTATCGCAAAGAGACTGTCCGTACCGAGGATATCATTGGCTTTATGATCTCCATACCAGACATTATAATAATCGGTGGGCGAGCTTACATTTTCTTTCACCACAAATTCTTTGGTAAACTGTGGTTTTTTATCTCCATAAGCCATCAAACCTATAACTACATCAGCTGTATTATCCGCGCGGATAAAACGTTGCGGGATGGTATAGGTTTTCCCTAATCTGCCGGTGCTGAAATAGATAGTAGGCCTGGCATCCAGGTACAAACCTTCGATGCTGGGTGGGGTCTGACTGGTAAGCACGGTATCGTTGATGGTCAATTCTGTGGCAGCCCTGCCATAGTTCATCAGCCGCACGGTAGATGCTGTCATCGGCGTCAGTGGCTGCTCTACATAGACAAAATCACTTTTATCCTTCTTACAGGCCCACAAGCCGGCAAACAGCAGTATGGCCGAAAGATATTTTGCAGTTTTCTTCATCATATTATTTCGGTCTGTCACTTTAGAAAATATTGTAGTTAAGGCCTATCATGAATTCCGTACCGCGGTTATAACTGCGACGGATATACGTATTACCATAATACTTACCTCCGGTACCAGGATTGGCGTATACCTCGCGGTAAGCAGGGTTCAGTATATTTTTGGCATATCCTTTCAGCTGTAATCTTTTAGTGAGATATTGACTGAACACAAAATCCAGTACCGGCGCAGGTCTGCTGTATAAATCAGGTTCTCCGGTGAGATTGATCTGTATTAATCTTTCTCCTACTTCATTGAACGTAACTGTCAGATCAGTCCTGCTTTTAGGATTGCTATAGTTCAGCCATGCATTCACAGAATAAGGTGCCTGTTCAAACAGCGGACTATTGGAAGGTGAGCGTCTGTCCACAATCCTGGAATCGCTCAGGCGTTCAGGTGACTTTTTAATTTCACTCTGTGCCAGCAACAGGTTGCTTCCCAGGAAGAAGTGGTTCAGTGGCTGCCATAGTTTACCCAGGTCTTTCACTACTTCCAGCTCGATACCATATACACGTCCTTTGTTGGGATCGTTCTCAAAACGGATGGAAGGGAATTCAGGGAAACGCGCATCCAGTCCGGTTGAATTGGCGCTGTATACTTTGGTCAGCTGGTTATCTATCTCTTTATAAAAAGCAGAAGCTGCGATCACCTCTCCTGCAGCAGGAAACCACTCCCAACGGAAATCGTAGTTGGTCGTCGTCTGATTTACCAGTTTAGGATTTCCGACCACCAGGGCAAACTGGAAGGGGTCGAATTCGAAAACGTTGGTAAGTTCTCTGAGCTCAGGTCTGGCAAGCGTAGTGCTGTAACCCAGGCGCAGGTTCATATCCCGCTGAGGATTGTAGGTGATGTTGAGTGAATAGTAGGGCTTGTAATCTGTTTTATAAACGGAGTTAGGTTGTGTCAATACCAGCTTCACTGTCTGTCCGTCTTTATTGGGAGCGGTCAGACTAGGATCGAGGAATACGCCCGCCGTATCTACAGCCGCCTGTATATCCGTCATCTCTAAACGCGTACCGCCGGTTACACGGAGGTTCTTTAGCAGATGCAGGTCCAGCATACCATAGAAAGCGCGTGTTTCATAAAATCCTTTGTAGTTATTCGGCGATTTCTGTGCATTATAGAGGAAACCACCAACAGCAGGCTGTCCCTCGCCAGTGGCACCGGAAGGCACTCTCACGCCAATCTGATCGGAACCTACCAGGCGGTCCAGGTTGCCATGTACAGCATACAGTGCCAGGTTGCCGGTAGAAGAGAAATTACTTCCAGGAAGTGACAGCACATTCTCATTGAAAGTTCTGTCGCGGTGCAGATAGTTTACACCGGTTTTAAACTCCTGTTTCTCACCCAGCAGGCGGAAAGGCACCGACAGATCAGCCTTGTAGTTGTAGTTGGTTTCGTGCAGATTACGGTAACGTCGGCCATTAGGGTCTGCCTGTATGATACCATACGGGCCATAGCCATTTACATAACCTGACACAAGTGAATAATATACCGGCGTACCTTCTGGAGAGCCGCCGGTATTGGGCAGACTACCATTCCCAACATAAAAGCCGCCATTCTTAGGCCTGTAGGCAGCCAGATTGACGAAGCGGTAATCAGGGTCATCCTGCCCGGATGTAGAAGTGGCCAGGTTATAACTCAGCTTAGGTGAATATTCAGCTGCAGTGAGGCGGTGTTCGCCCTGCAGGTTGAAAGTATTTAACGTACGATAGCTACGACGCAGGGAATACACGACATTACTCACTGTTCCCGGCAGCCCGGTGTATTCATAGGCACCATACAGGTTACTGGCCTGTACTTCCGCACCACGGCTACCCATATACTGCATACTCACTTCATTGCGCGCATTCACCCGATAGGTAAGCCCGCCCAGGAAACCGTAGTTCAAGGTAGATGTTCCCGTATTTTCTTTATAAGAGATATATTTCCCAAGATTGATATTATTGGGCGTGATATAGTTAGGAATGATACGGGTACTGCTTACCTGGTTATTACCGGTAAGTACACCCTGGTAGATGCTCCACTGTGTGAGGTCGCCGCCATGGATATCTGTAGCACGCTGATAATAGTTTACACCGGCAATTACCCCCAATTTATGTTTTTTGAAGATGGTGAAACTATTGCCATAGGTGGCAGAATAGATCTGGTTTAATTTCGCGGTATTATAATGTGTGGTGAGAATAGGATCGAAGCTATGCATGATACCGTTTATCCGGTTGACTTCCTGCTTAATGGCAGGATCATAGCCACTGTTGGCAATCATGCTTTGAACATCCTTAAATCCGCCAGGGTATTGCTTTCCCAGTTGAACGAAATCATTTGACAAGCCGGCATTTTTTACTTTCTGTCCGAAAAATCCGGGATCGCTGTTATAGAAGCTGTTTACTTTCCCACCCAGGCCGATATTGGAATTGTAGCCAGACTGTATAGTGATATTAAACGCAGCAGAATCCGGAACAGAGCGGGTTTTGAGCTCGATGATACCAGCCGCAGCGTCAGCTGGTTTATCAGGCGTATACGTTTTATACACCGTGATATTATCCAGTAATCCGGCCGGTACGAGGTCCAGCGGAATGGCGCTTCTGTCGGGGTCTGAAGAAGCGAGGCGTACACCGTTGAGCTGTCCGATAACAGAGCGGTCGCCGAGGCCGCGGATAGCTACATATTTATCATCGGTGATCGTTACACCCGAAACACGTTGCAGTGCCTGTGTAGTGGTAATACTCGCTGTTTTTTCAATGTTCGCAGCAGAGATCCCATCCTGCACAATAGCGGCGGCGCGGCGTTCGGCCAGTACAGCCATTTCCGTATTCGCTTTACGACGTGCCTGTACCTGTACTTCGTTGAGCTGTGTACGGGAAGCCTTCAGCGAAATATTCAATGTGGCAGTACCTGCACCTACACGGATTTCCTGCTGTTCGTAACCGATATAGGAAATAACGATCGTAGCGCCACCCTCGGGGATATTGATACTATAGCGTCCGTTGGCATCCGTGATAACACCGCCGGCCTTGCCTTTGATGCGGATACCTACGCCTGGCAGCGGTGTACCATTGGCTTTGTCAGTCACTGTACCCTTTACAGGTGGTGGCAGGTCGGCAGCAGGAATGATAGTGATCCTGTTATCGCCATATAGCTGTGCGGCCATGCCGGTAGCAGATAACAGCTCCTGAAGGATGTCCATCAGCAGCTCATCTTCGGCATGTACACTGACATGTCTGATCCGATCCACTTTTTCGTCATTAAAGTAGATCCTTACACCTGATTTGGTGGAAAGTTGCTCCAGCGCAGTTCTAAGGGGCTGTCCATGAATATCAAGCGACAACCGTATCCGTTCGGCCGATTGCCCTTTGGAAGCTACGCTGGCCATTAGGTTGGTAACTGTCAGCGACAGCACCATTACGTAAAAGGAAATACGCATAACCCATTTTAAATAAGCACAGGGTTTCCCCAGGAAAAAATTCATACTTTTACCTTGTTAATTAGTTAATCCTTATGGGTGAATAATTGGCAGCGATCTGATGATGCGGTTTCTCAGGCCTGGTGTCATCAGTATCGCAGGAGGACCGGATACGCATGCGTCATCCGGTTTTTTTGTTGTGTTAAGTAAATCTTGCTGTCATTGATTTGATTTATTTTTTGGTCAGATAATGCGAATGGAGCCATCCCCCTGCGGCTTGATACGAAGGCCATAAACTTTGGAAAGAATACGAAGTACATCCTCCAGCGACTGCGTGCGGTCAAAGGTGCCGGAGATCTCTATAGTGGCTTTTTTCGGGGATGCTAATACCAGCTTCTTTTCATAGCGGTTTTCCAGGGATACCAATACCTCACTCAGTTGGTTTTTTTCGAAGGTGAGTCCACCATTTTTCCAGGACATCACCGCTGCAGCATGCACATTACGCACCTGCTCCGTACTATCGTTGCCGTTAAACCTGAACTCCTGGTTGGCAGTAAGCACAGCAAGACTGGCACTGTCTCTGGCCCTGCAAACCATCACTTTTCCACTGGCTACTGTAACGCTGTAAATATGTGGTGCAGGAAAAGCCCTGATATTAAAGGTGGTACCCAATACCTGGGTACGATACCCATTGCTTTCAATCGTAAACGGATGGCCGGGGTCCTGATGAATATCGAAATAAGCCTCCCCTTCCAGGTACACGGTACGCGTGGCACCGAACTGCTCCGGATAACGGAAATGACTATTCGCGTTCAGCCATACAACAGAACTATCTGTCAATATAATTTTGGTGAGCTGTCCTTTTCGGGTACGAACATCTAATAACTTAACAATCTGTGGTTTAACGGGAAGCCTGCTCTTATACAGCAACCCGCCTGCGGTTACAATGGCAGCCGACATAACAGCCGCCGCCAGCTTCCACCAGGTATTCCCTGATGGATAGAGCTTTCTCACAACAGTTGTGATACCGGCACGTTCTGTCACAGCAGCGTATATACGTTGTCCTGTAACTGGTTTGTCTTCCTGCATTTCAGTTGCAGGAGGGGTATGCAATTCTTCAAACCATTTTTCGAGCTGGTCTTTTTCTTCCGGTGATGATTTTCCGGCTAAATAGTTTTCTATGCGATTAATGATATTATCTTCCTGCATAAGGTAAAACCGCGCTAATGCCGCAGCTCACTTACTATTTACCTTTGCAGGAAAGAAACACCTACGCGATGCTATATTAAATTAATGTTACGGCCGGATGGAAATAATGACCATAATCATGATATAATCTTTCAGGTTACCTCTCATGATCTTCATGGCTTTTACCAGGTGATTGTTAACCGTTTTAGGGGAGATGTTCAGGGTGTCTGCTATTTGTTGCGTATTGAGGCCATTAACGCGGCTGAGGGTAAACACTTCCCTGCACTTATCAGGCAACTGCCCGATCTGCTGGTTTACCATAGCATTCAATTCATTGAGGGCCAGCTGTTCTGTGGTATTATTGGTAATATCCGTAAAGGTGGTTTGCTGCAGATAACGTTGATGGATATGCTGTTTGCGGTAAGTTTTGAGAATAAGGTTCCTGGCCACACCATACAGCCACGCAGCTACCGGTCTTTCCGGGTCTAAATCAGCACGCTGTAACCATAGTGTAACAAATACTTCCTGGGTAATCTCTTCCGCGGCAGATCGTGTTCCTAACTTGTAATAGGCCATATCATACTGCTTCTCCCAGTATCTTTCATAAATTTCCCGAAATGCTGCTTCCTCTCCTGTTTTCAGCTGTGTTATCAGCATCTTTTCGTCAGGAAGGCATCCTATATCGATTCCCATACGGTCAATTTCCATTCAAAAGTAAACAGCAGGAATAGGATTGAATATGAAATAATTGTTATGGCGTGATAAGCGGCAGGAAAAAGCCTGCTATTAATTGCATTACCCGTTTGGAAATATTATTTTAGAAGTGTTATCCGCCTATATCTCAATTCCACTGTTATGCATCCGCTGTTAAAAAGATTTCATCGTATATCGGGTATTGTTATTGCTACCTTTCTCGTATTACATTTATCCAACCACCTTTTTGCTCTTGGTGGCCCCGACCTGCATATCCGGGTAATGAAGCTCCTCCGGCCTGTTTACCGCTTCCCTCCTGTTGAGATTTTATTGATGCTATGTGTGCTGATGCAGGTTTTGAGCGGACTTTCTCTTGTAATTACCAATAAATTTTACAGGAAACCATACTATGTATTCATTCAGGTGGCAACCGGGCTTTACCTCTCTTTCTTCATGATTTACCATGTACGGGCAGTACTGATGGGGCGCTATCTGTGGCATACCGACACCAATTTCTTTTTTGCCGCAGGCGTTGCCAATCGCTACCCCGAAAAACTTTTCTTCATACCTTATTATACACTTTCGCTTGTCTGCGCCTTTGCACATATTGCGTGTATACATTACATCAAAAGAAAGGAACAATTAACAGGGGGTAGTATCATTAAGCGGGAGTTGCTGTTCATTAGCATTGGTGGTAGTATCATCACCTTACTGATCATGTTATCGCTGACAGGTGTATTTTATCCGATCAGGTAACCACATAAAAAAACCGCCACAAGTCGATTGCAGCGGTTTAAAGTTTACCAGGAGTAGTATGTTGCCCAACCTGGATTCGAACCAAGACAAACAGAACCAAAATCTGTCGTACTACCTTTATACTATTGGGCAATTAATAGGGTCGCAAAAGTAGGAATTTTTCTGAATCCAACAAATTTTTCTCATTTTTTTAAAAATAAAAATTAAAACTACGGTGAACCATACACGCATCCATTCTCTTTAAACTCTTTACCACAAAAGAATAGCGGCGACATAAATCCACTTATGCCGCCGCCGGAAAATTATTAAAAACAGATAGTAAACGATCGGTTATCCACCGTAGATCTCTTTCAATTTTTGATCCAGTTCATCACCTTCACTGCTGTAACGCCCTATTATAACACCTTCCGGGCTAATTAGAATTTTTGTAGGTAGTGAATGAATACCATATTTTGTAGAGATATCTTTAGGATCTTTCTTTTGATAGTTCATGGAGGCGCCGCGCAAAACATGTTTCCAAGGCAGATCATCCTTTGCCACTGCTGCTTTCCAGGCCGCATTATTTCTATCATCGTCTGCTACACCAATTATTTCCCAGCCCTTTGATTGATATTTGGAATACAGTTCTTTCAGGTGTGGGTTCCCTTTGCGGCAAGGCACACACCAGCTTGCCCAGAAATCGAGCAGCACATACTTCCCTTTGTAATCGTGTAATGAAAGCTGTTTCCCATCGATATCAGCAGTGGTAAAATCTGCCGCTACTGCGCCCGGAGAGCCATGACGCAGCTGAAAAATTTCATCCGCCAATTCCTTTCCAAAACCTGTTTGCTGCATTGCTTTTCCCAGCTGATCATAATATTGTTGTAATTCATCCAGTGAGAGACTCGCAGTATGGAAACGGAGCATATACGCTGTCAGTATGGACTGTGGATGAGTTTTGAAGAATTTGTAATCTGCTTTTTCATTTTCTTCAAAGTAAGGCGCCAGTCTTAACCTGATCTCGCCGGCCTTATCATGATCCTTTTCAGTACGCAATGAGTCCAGTTGGAGCTTATACTTTCTGCCAATGGCTGCTTTTTCTTCACGCAACTGTAAATAGCCATCATTGGCATTATTCCCTGCAACAGTGGCCATGCTCAGATTATTCCAGTCACCGGTCAATGTCTGTGTGCCGGGTATCACCGCCAGCATAGCATTGTTTTCGTCTTTAGCACCGTTACGCAGATACAGTATACCAACGTTCTTCAATTCGCCGGTATAGGTAAATGCACCATTCTTTAAGGAAAAGGAATCTATTTTCCGGCTATCATTACCATCGTCCACTACCACTGTAAGTTTGCCGGATTGGTAATTTTTTAATTTCCCTGTTAACACAAATTTCTGCTGTGCATACCCGTAACCAGCCATGGTAGCTAGTGTTATGAAGGTTAAAATAATCTTTTTCATATCGATGATTAAAATGGATTCTGGGTTAAATTTGGATTGACTGTAATTTCAGTGGCTGGCAGCGGATAGATGACAGCCTTGTCTGTTGCCGGTATATTAATATGACTTCCTGGCACAACACTGCCGGTATAATCACGAAGGATGGGCAAGCCATTACGCAGCAACGCCGCCTTTCTACGTCCATTTTCAAACGCGAACTCTATTCTTTCTTCATCCAGCACCGCCTGCAATACGGTAGAACGGCCACGAAGGTTACCCAGCTGGTATAAGCCCGCATCTGCTATTCCTGCACGTTTTCTGATCAGGTTCACATCGTCCAGTGCCGCCTGTGGATTAGCGACTGCATTGGCTTCTGCACGAATAAGGTACATATCTGCCAGTCTGTATATGGCCGGTGAACTCACGGTTGGATCACCATTCTGTATAAACTTATTGGTAAAATACCTGTCGCCGGATGTGGCGGTAGCTAATTTTGTATAGAAGCCAATACGTGTATCTCCCGCTGTCTCTGTCAGCAGGCCCAGTAATGGTGCAGATACGGCTGCATACTTCGTTTGCGTATAGCTATAACCAAGTCCATAGTAGCTTTTCCCCTGACCATCGTTATTTTTAATAGTGAAAATAGTTTCCTTATCTGCCGCATGATCGGTACTGAAATAGGTCGTATATCCGGTACCGGTAGCAAGTGAAAATTTTCCACTGCCAATCACCTGTGTGGCATAGCTGGCTGCTTTTACTTTATCGCCGGCATTCAGGTAGAGGTCTGCCAGTGCTGCCCAGCAGGCTTCTTTGCTGGCATAGGCATTGGATTTAGTTTGTGTCATCAGCGTAGCCGCCTTTTCAAAATCGACAGCAGCCAACGTGTATACCTCTTTCACGGTATTTCTTGCAGGCTTCAGTGAAGCATCTGTGGAAACAACATACGGCACACCCGGATTAGCGCCATTTCCATCTGCATAAGGCTTTCCGAATGCCTGTACCAGCAACATATGCAGCCATGCACGCAAGAACAGGCTCTCCCCTTTCAGCTGCAACAGGTTGGCTGCTGCATTATCAGGAACCGCGTTGATCACCATGTTCGCATGGTAGATGGTTTTGTATATACTTCCCCAACAGCCGATGTCCATCATGGAAGAGGTATGCTGAAAGGAATATGACTCAATACTGGCGGTGGTGGCGTTATTGCCGGACTTCAACACTTCTACGTTGTCGGTGCTGAGTTCTACCAGGTTGAGGTAAGGTGTCATTAATTTAAAATCATTCGCCAGCGAATACACGCCATTCACAGCACTTTGCAGGTTGTCATACCCATTAAGTGCGGTATTGGCATCAAGGTCTGTTTTAGGTTTCAGGTCCAGCGCACTTTTGCAGGAAGCCATTCCTATAGTGACTGCCAACCCGATGATACCCCATTTGAATATTTTAACTGCCATTTGATTCGTTTTAGTTGTTAGAATGTCACCTGCAAGCCTGCCAGGAATCTTTTAGTAAAAGGCACCTTGCCTTCATTTTCTTCGCCAAAGCTATTTTCCGGGTCTATGCCGGTGTATTTCGTCACGGTAAGGAGGTTATCTCCGGATACAAATACCGACAGCCTGGCAAGGTTTAATCGCTTCGTTACCTTGTCATTCAGCGTATAACCCAGGCGTACATTTTTCAGGCGCAGGAAAGCTGCATTTTCTACATACCTCGAAGTAGGGAAATAGGCATCTACTTTTTCTCCTGCCTTTGGCAGGTCTGCCTGCTGTCCGGGATGCTGCCATCTTACCTGCCCGTCTGCCGGGGCAGCGTTGTTGGAGGTAACATCGGAGCCATCTAAATCAAGGTCAGAACGGGTACGGTCCAGCATCTTGAAGCCTCCGAAATAGTTCAGCAGTACATTCAGACTAAACTGTTTGTAACTCAGGTTATTGGAAAGGCCGGCGATATATTTGGGGTTACTGTTACCCAGCAATTGAAGGGTAGCATTGCCTGGATTGTCGGTATAGGTTACTTTGCCTGTGTAGTTGCCATTGGCATCTTTTTCTTTTACTTCAAATTTAGACGCTCCGGTAGCCGGGTCCACGCCTGCATATACCGGCATGTAATAACTATCCATAGGCTTACCAATTATTTTCGCCGTTCCCGAATACTGACCGCTATAGATCAGATCAGCGCCTGGTTGCAACGATAATACCTGGTTGCTGTTGAAGGCAAACGTGAGGTCTGTAGACCATTTCACGGCTGTATTTTTCAACTGACGGGTGTTAACGGTAACCTCCACACCCTTATTCCTGATACGGCCAATATTGTCGTAATAGGTATTACCGCCACTGGTAGCCGGTGGTGTAATCCTCAGCAGCAAACCGTTATTCAGCTTATTGTACAGTTCCAGGGAAACATTTACACGATCCCAGAAACCCGCATCTATACCAATATTGGTGGTATACTGCATTTCCCAGTGCAGGTTGGGATTTCCTTGTGTAGACTGTATGGTGCTGGTTTGTTTATCATAGAGATTCTGCGTCGGCTGATAACTGTACAACGACAGGTACTGATAAGCACCTAATGGCAAATCGTTACCAGATACACCGTAACTGAAACGGAGCTTCAGCAGGTCCAGGTTCCTGGCATTACGCAGGAAATTCTCTTTGCTCAGCTGCCATGCACCACTAAACGCATAGAAATTACCATACTTATTATTTACCCCAAACTTAGACGACCCGTCTCTTCTGAAACTCGCTGTAGCGTAATATTTGCTATCGTAACTATAGTTTAATTCAGAAAAGGCAGACAGATATGAAACTTCAGTAATTGAATTCTGATAAGAGAGCGTCGATTGATTACCCGCAGTAATACTTCTCAGTCCGGGTTTCAATCCGGATACACTCACATTGGTCATTTTATTCGCCAGCTTACTATATTCATAGGCTACCAGTCCACTGATATGGTGTTTACCAAATGCTTTATCCAACTGCAACATCTCTGTGGTAATAATATTGGTACCGCTCAAAGGTGTTTGCATCATCAGGCCGCCTTTATAATAATAGAAGCTGCTCTCATCACGGGGATCCACATAATAGTTACGTTCTCCGTTACTGAAGCTGTAACGGTTACGGGTACTCGCCGTTAACCAGTCTGTCAGTTTATACCGGATGTTTACATCGATTGATCCTATCGTTGATTTAACGCCACCATTGTCATATTTTTTACCGTATAACGGATTATAATTGACACCGGAATACCAGCCCGGTTCGTCCATTCCACCTAGTTTCACAGACCCGTCAGAGTTGTAAGGGGTATCCCATGGCATCACCAGGAATGCATTGCTGAAAGGAGTATAAAAACCTCCTGATGCCTGATCTACATAGGTCATGCTGGCATTGGTAGAAAGCGACAACCTGTTGGTGGCCTGAAAGTCCACATTGAAGCGGAAATTATACTTCTTATAATTTTCCGTTACCATCGGTGCCTGCTCATTAAAATAATCACCGGATGCATAATATTTAATGCGTTGTTCACCGCCGGAAATCCATACGTTGTAATCCTGTGTCTGACCGGTACGTAATAACAGGTCATTCCAGTTGGTATTGTATTTCAGTACACTGTCCGGCACCATTTGCTTAACATAGGCATTTACTTCAGCATCGGTGGCACTGGGATTGGCATCATTGTATTGATTGCGGTATATCTGCTGCTGTAAATCATATCGTTCCTGACCGTTCATCATCCGGAACTTTCCCAGTGAAGATTTGTTGGCGCCATAGGTAGCATTTACCCCCATTTTTGTTTTACCGGCACTACCACGCTTTGTGGTAATCACCAACACACCATTGGCTGCCCTGGAGCCATATATCGCAGCGGAAGCGGCATCTTTGAGCACTGTTACAGAAGCCACGTCAGTAGGTGCTATGCTGTTCAACGGATCACTCGTACTGGCATAATCCTGGATAATACCATCTATCACCACCAGCGGCTGCGTAGCGCCCGAGCCCATTGAACCTTTACCCCTGATAACAATAGAAGATTCCGTATTTGACCCGGTGTTACCACCGCCAACAGTGACGTTCATACCTGCAATTTTGCCTTGCAGGTTATCAAATACCGACTGTGTGGTACTGGTTTGCAGGTCTTCTGCTGTCACCATGGATACGGCGCCGGTCAGCTCTCCCATGCGTTTGTTGCTATATCCTGTTACTACCACCTGGTTCAACGACCGTGGTGTTTCCTGCAATACGATATGCATGTTTTTTCCGGCAGCATCAGGCTTTATCTCTTTTTTATCATAGCCAATGAAAGAAAACTCCAGTGGCAGATGATTGGCACTACTGATATGAAAACTACCGTCCGGGCCTGTTACCGTCCCTGCGGATGAACCTTTCTCGCGAATGGTTACACCTGCGAGCGGCTCACCTGCCGGGGTGGTTACAATACCTGTTGAAATATTCTCTTGCTGGTCATTGGTGACTGACTTCTCATTCCCTGGCACTGCTACGGTGATATAAATATTTTTCCCCTGTATATGCCAGCTGTATCCTTTTCCCAATACGGCATTCAGCACGTCGCGCAATGAGCGCTGCTGCAGGTTTACGGTAATATGCCGGCTAACATCTACTTCTGAATCACTATAAAAAAATTCGTAGGAGGTTTTTTGCTGAATTTCCTGCAATACCGACTTTACATTCTTATCCTTTGCCACAATGGTTATGGGTACGGTAGGAGACTGGGCCTGTACAGCCATATTTCCCTTATACAACATTAAGGCAGCGCTTAATACTGCCACGCGTAGTAAATCCGACCTTCCTGCACGATAAGGCATAGGTATCCCCATTAGTTTCATCACTATCAATTTTGGTTAATAAAATAAGTTGGATATGTATTCTCTATTCCCGAACTATACTATCGCTCAAACTATTTTTTCGTTACTGTAATGATTCCTTCCTTTAATAAAAATGAAAATTGGTTGGTGCTGCTGTTTAGCGAATTGATCACTTCTGCCAAACTTTGTTGCTTGTCTATATAGCAAGTAAAATACTGCGTGCTTATCTGCTGCTTGTCAGCATGAATATCTACATCATACCAGCGGCTGACGGTAGCGAGAATATCAGCTAATGGTTGGTTTTTGAACCTGATCCATCCATCTTTCCAGGAACTGAACGCTGCAGCGTCCACATCGCTTGTCTGTATATTTCCGGAGGCGTATACAGCCTGTTCTCCTGGCAGCAGCAAGGCAGATTTCCCTGCTGCACTTACCTGTACCTTTCCACTTATCAAAGTTGTATAGATACCGGCATTTTCCGGATAGTTATTTATATTGAAGGCTGTTCCCAGCACTTTTATTTCCTGTGTTCCTGTCTTTACTATAAATGCACTGGAGGCATCGGCCGCAATATCAAAATATGCTTCCCCGCTCACCGCCACTTCTCTTGTATTTCCTTCAAATACAGAAGGATAGGTTATACTGGATGACGCATTCAGCCATACAACGGAACCATCCGGCAACCTTACCTGGTAGTTCGCACCCCGCGGTGTTGTTAAGGTATAATTCACCACTTTCGCCGCTACCACAGAAATATTACCATGATCCAGCCGCACATCATTTCCACCCAGATTAAAACTACTATCTCCACCACTTAACACTACCGTTTCTCCACCTGCCTGTAACATAGCCCTGTTAGTATTCGGCAGCTGTGCAGCTTTCACTATCTCTTTCACAGGCGGCTCCTGCCGCACCTTCAAATCCGAACGCTGCAACCACCATATCGTCAGCCCCAGGAATAATCCTGCCGCAACACCATACAACATAGCAGTTATATTATACCTGCTTGGCGGCTCATAAGCCACTGGCCTAAGCTCCCTCCGGCTAACCGATTCCTTGCTATCCGTATATTTATGCCCACTATCAGCCACACTCCTTCCCCCTGCCGCAACGCCGCTATCACGCAAGCCATCGGCCCCCTTAGCCTCCACCTGCTCGCCACCAACTATCCGCCCCCACATCCCATCCGTATCGAACGACTGCTGCAACCGTAGCGCCTCCAGCAACTCCCTGATACAACCAGGTTCTGATAATAATACCTGCCGCTCCGGAGCATTATTCACCCATTGCTGCACCGTAATATCATCCGGCTGCAACTCCCCGCTCAGCAATGCTGACAGTATTTCAATATCCTTTTGTTCCATGTGTAAGGGTGGCTAGTATGATGACACAGTGATGCTAAAAATGTACTATGCCATATGAAAAAAAAATATAAAAAAATCGGGCAACTATTTCAACAAACCCGCCAGTAGTAAGCATATCAGCTCCAAAAAAATATTATTCCGCAAGATCTCGTAAGCCTTGCCAACCTGGTTTCGTACCGTAAATACCGAAATCCCCAACTCCTCCGCCACATCCTTGTACTTCCGCCGCTCCAGACAAACCTTCTCCACTATTATCCTGCACTGCTCCGGCAAACGCGCAATCACCGCCTGTAACTGCGCCACCCGCCGCTGATGTATCAACTCCTGCTCCAGTACTGAATCTTCCATCTCCACCACCTCAGGAATCTCCCCTGTAACTACTTTATTATCTCTCAGAAAATTTAATGCGGCATTATGCACCGCCCTATAGGCATAACTATCCGGAGTACCCGTTATTATTATCTCCGCACGCTTCTGCCATAACCGGGAAAAAAAATCCTGTACTATATCCTCCGCCGCAGGCTTGTCCTTAACAATCTTGTAAACATAGGCACATAACCCCGGCGCCCGACTTCTGAAAAACGCCTCAAAAGCCCCGGCATCGTGTTGCAGCTGCACCCACGAGCATTCCGATGGTTGGTTATACTGACTCAAATTGTAGTATGTAAGAATGGATTGATTCAAATATATAATTTACTGCGGAAATTCTATAATAAAAACCATAGCCGACAAAGGTCTTCATCTACCTAAAAAAATTGCGACGACACAGTACTCCTGTATCGCCGCACCTTATAAAACAATCACGCATAAATGATCCTAAACCGACACCGCTTCCGCAGGCACAATCGCCACTACCACCTGCGGCGCCACTTCCTGTTGCACAAAACCTTCTTCCCCTCCTACCACAGGCCCTTCAGCGGATAATTCACTGCCCTCCTTCTTTGATTTAAATATAGGCCACAACAACTGCGCATACCATTCTTCTTCTTTATAATGCTTCAGTCCATAACTTTTCGGGTATTGACGCGTAATTATACCAGTGCCGAAAATCAGGTCCCAGATGAAAAACATATTACCAAAATTTCCTTTATAGTGACCAACGCCATCATCTGTAGTATCGGCATGATGCGCATGGTGCGTGGCCGGCGTACTGATCAGCCGCTCCATCACCCAGCCAACAGGCTTCAGCCATTTGATAGTATAAAATGGTTTATCCCACTTAATACTACTATGCGCTGCTGTAGTAATCAACGATTTGATTCCGCCCACAAACAACGCAGGGTAGCCAAGTCCCAGATAGGTAAGTGTGGTAGTAAGATAGATCTGCGAGAAGAAAGCAGTATAGATAATGTTTTGCCGGCTTGTCATCGCCATGCCCATATAAGGCGCACTGTGATGGGTTCTGTGAAAACGCCACAGCAACGGCAGCTGATGGTGCAGCCGGTGGTACCAGTACTGTGTCAGGTCATCAGCAACGGCCATGATCGCAAAGCCCCACCAGAAAGGCACCCAGGCAAAGCTATCCTTAGCAGCAGGCAACACGTAAGGCAACAGCTTCAGCCCGAAATACGCGATCAGCGGTCGTAGCACAATCTTAGGCAGAATAAAACATACTATATCAAGTATACGCTCATTCTTCGTCCATTTATTTTCGTATAGTCCTGCACCAAATTCAACCAATCCTACTGCCAGCATAATCGCAGGCAATCCCCATGTTTTCAGGTTGTTAAAAACGGCTTCTATAAATGCCGGCGCCTTAAAGGAAAGGTGCGGCAAAACCGCCTCCAGCCAAGGTTTGCTGCCACTAATATAAAAATACCCGAACATCAGTGCCACCGGTGCTATAAACAGCACCAGGCTAAGTAATGAATCCCGCAGGATCACATTAGCATTTGTTTGTGTTGTTGCTTTCATACTTATGCATCATTTAGTGGTGAGTGAATAGATCAGCCAGAGACTCCCGGCAACTGCCACCAGTGGCACCAGAAATATGATAATGCCAATAGCAATTTTTTTTGTTATTAAGATGATATCAGAGATCGTCATATAGGAAGATTTAATGTTGAGAGATGATTATTGTTTGTCCCACCACAAAGCCGGTGTTTGATAGCCAGAACCTGTTGGCGTATTCCTGTTAAGCGATTGCTCATTCTGCGGATAAGGAATTCTTCTTGGTATCTGTCCGTTCGGATTATCAGCACTGGTGGCATTCTTAGCCAGTGGTATCGCTGGAAATCCTGTTCTTCTGTAATCTGTCCATACTTCCGGCTGTAAAAACAAGGCAATGTATTTTTGGGTGATGATCGTGTTTATATCTGCGGTTGCATCCTGTTTCAGTATAGCCTTTGCCGTTATATATGCAACCTGTTTATCAGCAGTCGCATATGGATCTGTACTATTACTGATCACTCTTGCAAAAGACGCCTTCACGGCCAGTTCCAGTGCTGTCTGTGCCTGTGGATCTGCCGCATTCACCCTATATCTCGCTTCTGCTTCTATAAACTTCGCTTCTGAAAAACTGCTGATAATTACTGGTGAAGTAGCCGTTCCGTAATAGCTGCCGATTACTGAGAAAGCACCTGGCACACCCGGTGCACTGCCTCTGTAGGTATTGCTACCCACCGGGTAAGGCGTCGCAAAGTAAGCCCGGCGCGGGTCTGGAAAAGCGCCTTCCGGCTTCGTCGGGTCATCTGTAACGGCATTACCATTCAGCAAATTCACGAAAGAAGCGCCCAGTCCTATCCATCCCGGCCTGTTGGCATTCTGCTGATAAAACGGGTTCGCATTGGTAGTGGCCGACCCGAATACTACCTGTGCATCACCAGTGTTATCCGCGATACCTCTATACCTACTGCCATCGTACAATGCATTCAGGGCCTGCTGTGCTGCCGCACTGCTTCCCAGCCGGCTCAGATGCAGGGCATACCTGGCTTTCAGCGTATACGCCAGGGCAACCCACCTGGAAACATTCCCGCCATAGATCACATCATCAGCTGCCGGTAAAGCACCAAAATTTTTATCTGAAGGCAGCGAAAGCTCCAGTATGGCCGAATCCAGCTGCAACTGCAAGTCGCTGTATATATCCTGTTGCTTGTCATATGCCGGATTGGTGACATTATTCCCATACAACGATTCCTTATAGGGTATATCGCCAAACAGGTCTGTCAAGGTTCCGTAGCCATAAACGCTGAGCACTCTTGCAATACCGCTGTAGTAAGGCAGTTGCTGCTTTGTAGCGGCTGTCTTCACAATCTTCAGCTCATCCAGCACATCTCCATAAAATCCTCTCCATGTCTGGTTAAAATACTGGGTAGAAGAAGTATAGTTATCAAAGGAAGCGGCATCACCGTTTGCACCGGAGGCCTGTTGTATGTAGATGTTGGCAATTAACCCTGCGTTTACACCAAGATTAAACCCCAACGCCACTTCCGCGCCTGTCAGCACTGCGCTCACGGATACCTGCGTAGAGGCGTTGGGGTTAACATTCGTTCCCTGCAGATTGCAGGAAACCGGTAATACAAACACTATAAAAGCAACTACTATGCGAAGTATATAAAGATGAATGGTCGATTTCATTTCCTGCTGATTTTTTGGGTTAGAAAGAAACATTTAATGCAACGCCATAGCTCCTGGTGTTAGGCGTTGTCCAGAAGTCAATACCGGCGGCATTCGATAAGCCGTTCCTACTCCCCAGATCAGGATCGCTGCCACTATAATTCGTCGATAATAAAAAGTTCCTGGCGGTAAGCGTAACGCTGGCCGCCGCTATGTGTGCAGGTTTCAGCCACTGCTGCGGCAGACTGTAAGTAAGGTTAACATCTTTGAGCTTCACCCAATACAAATCATGCTCTACATATAATCCCTGTATACTGAAGGTATTTCTGTACCAGGCCTGCGACAATACCGCCGGAATGGTGTTCTGCTCCCCTTTAGAGGCCGTAACGCCGTCAAACACTGTTGTGGTGCCTCTGTTGGCAGTTGAGGCATCTACGCCGTTAAATACCATCTGTAAACGCGGCGCATTGAAGATGTCGAAGCCAAACCTTCCATCAAGCAAAAAGGAAAAGGTAAAAGCGCCATAACGAAACTCATTTCGCAAACCCAGATTAAAGTCCGGATTAGGATCACCGATCTTCGTAAAACTGGTATTGACAATAGGATAGCCATAACTGGCACTGGCCGGGTTATCATCGATAATCGGTTTCCCCGCTGCATTACGCTTTACATCTGTTCCATAGAATACGCCATAGGGCTGCCCCGCCTGGCCACGCGCTTCCATCCATATACCACCCAGACTCACACTGGAAATATTATCGGTGATGTATTTAACCAGACTGATATTCTTATTAAACAATACAGTGGCACTCCAATTGAATTTCCCTTTACTGATAACCTTTTGCTGCAAACTGGCCTCTATCCCACGATTGATAATATTTCCCGCATTTGTAAGCGTATAGGCGGCACCGGTAGAATACGGCAGCGTAACCGGGATAATCTGGTCCTTGCTGCTGTTGTAGTAATACACCGCTTCCAGCTGGGTTTTATCATTAAAGAAATGCAAATCCGTTCCAACCTCCCAGGTGCTGATACGCTCCGGTTTCAGGTTGGGATTACCGATGGTAGCGCTGTAACTCAATCCCTGCTTGCCATTGAAAGGAAAGCTGATACTACTCTGTATCCAGCCGTTGCTGGTGGTAGGGACATAGTAGGTTTCTAACGAATAAGGATCAGCATCATTACCTACCTGCGCATACGTGGCGCGTACCTTTCCATAATTCAGAATGCTGCTATTTAAATGCAACGCATCGGTGAAAATGAAGCTGGTGCTGGCACTGGGATAAAAGAACGCATTCTTTCCCTTTGCTAATGTTGATGTCCACTCATTTCTGCCGGTAAGTTCCAGGTACAGCCATTTACGGTAATCCAGTCTGACATCTGCATAACCTGCTACTAATTTCTTCAGGATGGTCTGGTTGAAAGTCTGTGTGGCCGCGGCATTGGAAATATTAAAGTTTCCTGGAATGGTTAATCCGTCGCCTCTTGTATTGACCTGATTTTTCCAGGAATTATAGTAGTTGTAGCCCACCAATGCTGTCAGATGCAGGTGCTTACTCAATTGCTGCTCTCCTATCAGTAATACGTCCAGGTTGTTATCTCTTCTGGAATAATTCACGTCGTTAACAGTACCGGTGGGTACGCCGGAAGTACCCCTGCTGAAGGCGCCTTTACGCACATCGGTGTAGAAGTCCAGCCCATACCTGGCAGTGGCTTTCAGCCAGCTGGTAATTTCCAGATTGGCTTCTGCAAATGAAATAAATCTATTTACTTCATCTGTCTGCGGGTTCATATTCAGCGACCAGTATGGGTTGTCCCAGCCAATACCATTGGCATAGGAACGGCTGTCGCCCCAGGGTTTGGCGCTGGTAGCGGGCAGTTTATATGATTCAGGATGTGCCCATGGCTGCGAATAGCCATTGGTGATATCAAAGTTGGGAGGCGTATTAACCAATGCACGTATCACATTGGTATTAAAGCCTCCCATCAGTGCGCGGTTGTCTGCACCATCTTTGATATAGTTAAGGCCTCCGGATAGTTTCAAACGATTGTTAACATTATAGTCGCCGTTAAAACGAAATGTCTGGCGATAGAAATCTGTAGTAGGTATAATACCCGTCTGCTTCAGGTTCCCATAGGAGAAGTAATAGCCGGCATTGCCCGTGTTGCCGTAAAAGCTGATGTTATGGTCATTCGTATAGCCGTTGACGAAAAAAGCATCGATATTGTCGTAACGGTTCACAGGCTTGCCATTGGAGGTAGGATCGCTCTTTCCGACGATGGTGCCGTTTTTATCGAACAGACTGGGTGTACTGCTATAGGTCAGTGTATCCAGCCTTGCGCCCCAGTTTTCATCGGATCCGGTGGTACCAGGTTTGATGTATTGTCCGCCAATGCCATTGGAGAAGATGGTCTGACGCGGTTGCATTCTCCTGTTGATTTTATCTACAGTAAATGATCCGCTGTAGGTTACCCCGAAAGACTTATCAGTGACGGTACTGCCGCGTTTTGTGGTGATGACCACTGCGCCGTTGGAAGCACGTATACCATACAAAGCTGCTGCTGCCGGCCCTTTCAGCACTGTAACACTCGCAATGTCGGCGCTATTGATGTCAATGGCCCTGTTAGAAGGTGTTGCCAGCGAAACACTGTTGGATACTGGCAGAATATCCTGTATGGAATTATCTACCGGCACACCATCTAAGATAAACAGGGGCGCATTATTTCCTAGTAAAGAGGTATTACCACGTATTTTTATGGTAGATGATCCACCGGGAGACCCGCCGGAATTATTGATCTGCACACCGGCTACCTTTCCGCTGAGTGCCGCTACTATGTTAGGTTCGCGACTGTCTTTCAACGCGGCGCCTTTCAACTCTCCCACACTATATCCCAGCGAACGTGTAGCCGCTTTAATCCCCACTGCCGTTACCACTACTTCTGATAATGCCTGCTGCTGGTCTAATCCAATGGTCTTGTTCAACTCATCTTTCGTCACTAATAACTCCCTGGATTGATATCCGATAAAGGTCACTACGATGGTTTGTGGCAATTGCTTCAGGTTCAGCTGGTAGTTCCCTGTGGCATCCGCCAGCGTTCCGAAATTGGTATCTTTCAGCCTGACAGACGCACCTGGCAAAGCTTCTCTGGTTTTATTATCAACGATTTTCCCCTTCAATATCACGGGAGCCTGTGCCAATACCTGCCCGCTAAATAATAACAGGATAGCATACACGATGGTATAATGTAAATATTTGTACATAAAGGATAAATTAGATTTGGTTAGAATTGGGCAAAAGAAGCCCTGTAGCAGGTTTGGGACCTGCATCACCACTCAGAAAAATGAAAGTTTCCGGATGATGGCGTAATGCCTAACAACAACAGCAACAGCAAACGGATAGCGCTTTGCCGTTATTCATACTTACATAAAGGTTGTTGTTAATTACCTGGTTCATGGTTGAAAATTTAATAATAGTCCGCCGGGTCGCTTTTCAGCAACCGTCAATAAAGATATTTTTGGGCGCTTTGTGTGGTGGGACAAAGACTTTTTACCGGAGATCCCGGCTATTGGTGGTGGTAAATTTTTATTAGTCTACTTAAATGGTAGACAAATATACGAAGCGTTTTCGAAAACCCAAATCTTTCATAAAAAAAATATAGGCTTAACCGTACGAACAGTGTAAATTGAAATATATTTCAACACAAAACGTTACAACAATGGAATGGAAAGACCTCCAGCCGCAATCATTGTGGTCGTACTTTGCACAACTGAACGCTATCCCCCGCGCTTCCAAGAAAGAAGCAGCCGCTATAGACTTCGTAGTTAAATTCGGTCAGGAACTGGGCCTCGAAACAACCCGCGATACCGTAGGCAACGTAGTTATCAAAAAGCCTGCTACCGCAGGTCTGGAAAACAGACAGACCGTTATACTGCAGTCACATCTGGATATGGTTCACCAGAAAAATAATGATACTGATTTTGATTTCGATACACAGGGAATCAATATGTATATAGATGGCGACTGGGTAAGAGCCAAAGGAACTACCCTCGGCGCAGACAATGGCATCGGCGTAGCGGCTATCATGGCTATTCTTGCTGACAAAACCCTGGCACACCCTGCCCTGGAAGCCCTGTTCACCATCGACGAAGAAACCGGCATGACAGGCGCCACCCAGCTAGACGGCAGCATGCTCTCCGGCACCATCATGCTCAACCTGGATACAGAGGAAGAACATTCCTTCACCATCGGTTGCGCAGGTGGCCGCGACACCAATACCAGCGCCACTTACCAGGAAATTCCTGCCGGCGATGGTTTCCTCTCCTACCTCATCAAAATCACAGGTTTACTCGGCGGCCACTCCGGCATGGATATCCACAAAGGACGTGGCAATGCCAACAAACTGATGAACCGCCTGCTCTATAAAGCACAGTCTCAGTTTGATATACAGCTCGTTAGTATCGACGGGGGCAGCCTCAGAAACGCCATCCCACGCGAATCTACCGCACAGGTGCTCGTATCCAAATCTGAAGAAGCCGAATTCCTCGCCTTCATCAGCGACTACGAAGCCACCATCAAAGATGAATACCAGCACATCGAAGCCGGCCTGGCTGTCTCCATCACAAAAGCCGATAACCCCGGCATCATGATGGACCCTGCCTACTTCCGGCAGCTGACAAGGGCAATCTATGCTATTCCTAACGGCGTATACCGCATGAGCCCTGAAATAGCAGACCTCGTAGAAGCCTCTACCAACCTGGCTCGCGTTATTGCTAAAAACGGCTCCTTCACCACGCAGTCACTGCAACGCAGCAGCGTAGACAGCACCAAGGAAGATGTTGGCTATGCAGTGAAAGCAGGCTTCGAAATTATCGGTTGTACCATCAACCAAACCTCCGGCTACCCTGGCTGGAAACCTAATATCAATTCAGCCATCCTCCAGGTGATGACCAAACTGTTCAAAGAACAATACGGCAAAGAACCTGAAATCGGTGCCGTACACGCCGGACTGGAATGCGGCATCATCGGCGCTCATCATCCTGGTATGGATATGATCTCCTTTGGCCCTACCATCCTCGATGCGCACTCTCCTAACGAAAGAGTACAGATATCAGCTGTAGGCCGCTTCTATCAGCTGCTGACAAATACACTGAAAGAAATTCCTGCAAAAGCATAACCACGTCTCTACTCAGTAGAGACGGAACAAAACTCAAATAAAAAAGGATGTCTCTACTGAGTAGAGACATCCTTTTTTATACAAAATATTTTATACAAAACAACATAACACAATCCTTTGCTGTTCTGCTTCTTATGCTGCTTTGCGAGAAAAAAACTATTCAGATTTCAAGCTCAATATCGGATTCATCAACGCCGCCTTTATCGCCTGGTAACTGACCGTAAACATCGTCACCAGCACCGCTAACACTAACGCCCCCACGAAAACAAAAGGGCTAATAACAATCCTGTAACTATATTTCGCCAGCCACTGCTCTAATACAAACCAGGCCACCGGCATTGCTACAGCACTACCCACCAGCACCAGCAAAATAAACTGCCTGCTCAGCAACATCCACAGATGCGCCGTAGATGCGCCCATTACCTTACGCACCGCAATTTCTTTGGTACGCCTGGCCGCCGTATATGCAGCCAGCCCAAGCAAACCAAGACAACTAACAAAAATCGCAAGTCCTGCGAAAATCCCTGCCAGTCTGCCTGTCAGCACTTCCATCTTAAACTTCTGCTCATAATCAACATCTGCAAAAGCATAGGTAAAAGGATAAGCAGGATTATAACGGCTGAATATCACGCCTATCTTCTCCAAACCCTCCTGAGTCGGGTATTTCGGACTTAAACGGTAGGTAATCGCGGATACATCATCGGTATGATGGAAAAGGGTCGCTTCTGCCGGAATAAAGGGAGATACCATCAGCGTATTCTTCACTACACCAACAATGGTTACCCTTTTGTCTCCATCCCAGGTAATTGTCTGCCCTACAGGGTCTTTCAGACCCATTTCCTTCACTGCCGCTTCATTCAGCACAACAGTTCCGGAATCAGCAGCTACCGTATTATTGAATAATCTGCCACTAGAAAGCTCCATCCCAATAGTCTTATAGTAATCCTCATCGGCACCTACCCTCGCTATACTGATAAAGGAATTTGAAGGACCAGTTTTGCCCGGCCAGTTATTAATCACACTATGCGACCAGATCTCCGTAATAGGGCTGCTGGACTCAGTTACATCGGTCACGGTGCCAGAAGCCAGCAGATCGTTTTTCAGGGCATGATAATTTCTTCTGAGGTCCGGCGACATCACCGTGCTCACCAATCCTGAAATTTTATAACCGGTAGGTCTTGATTTACCATATTGTATTTGCTGGTAGATGACCACCGTGGCTATGATCAATGCCACAGAGGCCGCAAACTGAATAACCACCATCGTTTTCATGATACCACCGGATTTTCCCGGCTGCTTCAATCCCTTCAATACTACCACCGGCCTGAATCCGGAAATCAGAAATGCCGGCCTGATACCCGCCAGCAAGGATACGGTAATCATAAACAACAGCAACACACTCCATGCAGCAATACTGGCATACGGAATAGCAATTGTAGTACCTGCCAGCGCATTGAAAAACGGCATCACAGCCACCACCAGCACTAAACTAAAGGCAGTAGCCATCGCTGTAAGTAAAAGCGACTGCATCAGAAACTGCATAATCAGTTCCCCTCTCGTAGAGCCAATGGCTTTACGCACACCCACTTCCTTCGCTCTTTTATCCGCCTGCGCAGTAGAAAGATTTACAAAGTTGATACAGGCAATCAGCAATATCAGCAGGCCTATTACCAGGAACATATGCACATAGGTAATAAACCCACCTTCTACTTTACCATTAGTGAATTTATCATAGAGATGCCATTGCTTTAAAGGATGTAACACCGCCGACAGATGACCATCGCCCATTGCCTTTTTTATGGCCGCATCTGCCACCGCAATGATACGCTGCTGATCCGCACCTGGCGTCAGTTGCAGGAAGCAGTAAAAAGAATTATTTCCCCAGGAAGTTTTTACCCTTTTAATCCATTCGTACTGCTGTTCCACCACTCTCCATGGAAGCAGGTATTTAAACTGATAGGTAGCATTTGCGGGCATGTCTGCAATCACACCGGTAACACGGAGATCCATCTGGTTTTCCAGACGCACGACCTTATCCATAGGGTCCGCAGCGCCGAATAGCGCCTTCGCAGCAGAAGCGGTTAATACAATGCTGTTGGGATCTTCCAGCATACCTTTAGTTCCACTAAGCACTTTATATTGGAAGATGTCCAGGAAAGCCGGATCCACGGCGCCGCCAGTCATCACCATTTTTTTATCGCCGGCGGCAACGCCCATATCCATAAATGGCAGGGTCAATGCTACCTTTTCCACACCAGGAACATCCTTTTTCATGGTTTCTGTCAGCGGAACTGATACCCATGGCATAGTTCCCTCGATACCTCCGCCTTCACGCGTACTGAAATTAGTTTTCAGCTGGTACACATTTTCATATCCCGGCAAAAATCTATCATAAGAATATTGATACCACACCCACAGCCCAATTACCAGCGATACAGCCATCCCGATCGCCAGCCCGATGATATTCAGGGCCGTATATCCGGGATTTGCGCGACAATTACGCCAGGCAGGCTTTATATAACTCAGTAGCATATTTAATTTTTTTCTGGTAAGATGACCAATTAGATGCCAGCAGCAAAATACATTGATTATCAATACAAAACATTTCTTTTCCCGTTCAAATCCGGACACTTACACGATAAAAACGAACAACCGGATATGCGATTTTTTACTATTTAACCGTAGTAACGATACTGACCTTTGTGTGGCGTGGTTGTGAGTAAGAACCCCATCATAATTTAATAATTCTTTTCGTCATGAAACAGTTAATAATAATGGCTGCCATGCTCTCGGGTACAGCCTTTCACAGCAATTCATCCGCTCCGGCGGCTATTACCGTACCAGACCATATTACTTTCGATTACCAGATCACCCAGGTAACCCATACACCGTCTAATGGTAACACGGAGATCATCTATTATTTCACCAAAAGCGGGGATTATGCTGCTGCCAAAATAAATACCGACGATGACCTCGATCTCGTCATCTATGATAAAAATGGAAACACCATGGCAGTAGAAGGTAAAAAAAAGCAGATTACCATCTATAACATCCCTGGTTTAATGCATATGGGTGGAAATCCGGGTATAATGATGGCTACAAGGTCCAATATTAAAATCACACACAGCAATCAAACCAAAAATATATGCGGATATAACGCCGAAGCATATACGGGAATAGAACCACAATCTGGTGCCAGCATAAATTTCTGGTGCATTAAGTTACCATTTGACGCCAGCAATATTTACCCTCTTGCAAAGAAAATTCCCAATCCTTCCAATGAATCATCTATGGCAAACTTTCTTCAGAAAGATCATAATAATTTCCTCGCAGAAATAAGTACAATAAAAGGTAAAATTGTTGAAACAACCGCTATTGGAAAATCAAGCCTGACTTTCAATTCTGCAGGATATACCATTAAAACACTAGGTAAATAAAAAAAATCATCCATAACCTCACATACCAACGCTTTATGAAAAAAAATTTTATCGGGATCATCCTGCTGTGCTGTGTTATCTGCTCCTGTAGCAAGAGCAGTAATACAGCACCTCCTTCTTCGGTACAAAGTCTGCAGGCAGTGGGTACATTGCAACTGCCCCTGCCCAGATACAAACCTGCTGCTGTTTTCATCGGCAAAAAAATTTACATTGTCGGGGACGGTTTCCAAACCAATGCTGCTCCCAACATAGATATTTTCGATATACCTAGCGCCACGTGGAGTAAGATCCCCAGCATCACCAATAGTTACGCGTTTGCAAGTGCCACTGGCAACGCCTCTCTGGGAATAATCGCCGGCAGTTTCATCACTAATACAAACACCGCAGATGGCCATATTTTATTGATCGACAATAATAACAATACAAGTACCGTTGCTGCGGCTGCGGTACGTCGTACGGCCATGGGTGCTGCCACCCTCGACAATATCAGCTATTTTGCCGGCGGCTCCTCCGCACCTGATTATGCTCATGCATCAGGCGAAGTGGACGCCTACGATCAAACCAGCCAAACCTGGGCTTCGCCGCATTTCCTTTCCACAGCCAGGATTTTTCCACAAGTCATCGGCATTAATAAAAAAGTCATGATAGCTGGAGGAACGGATTTCAACGGTGCTCAAACGTATGCAATAGACATCCTGGATGCACCATCCAATTCCTGGAGTACAGCTGCTTTAAGCGTGAAACGCGCCGGTTTCACCATTGCCGCTGCCGCTAACAAAATTTATCTGGCAGGAGGTGTAGATCCTGCCTTAAATAAAATGAGTGATGTGATAGATGTGTATGACACCCAAACGGCCTACTGGTCGGTAATACATCTACCTGTCGCTCGTACGGGAGTATGTGCCGCCACTATAGGTAACCTGGTGGTATTTGCAGGTGGCACGGCTACCGGAGCACAATACACAGATGAAGTAGATTATTACAACGTAGTCACCAATTCCTGGGGCAGCACTAAGCTTTCAGTAGCCAGAGGTTTTAGCTGCGCTGTAGTGGCAAATAACAAACTCTATGTCATTGGCGGCACTTCAGCAAATGGTGCCTCCAATACAATCGATGTATTCTCTCTTAATTAATCAATATCATCCCCACATAAAAAAATCGCCGCTACCTGGTAGCGGCGATTTTTTTGACATAATCAATCTGCAAAAAGGTTAACCCATAGAATGACTATAAATATTATTTCCATCACGGCCTTCTTTCATACGTTCTTCCATACGATCCTGTACATGATCGTTGATGTTATGCATTTTATGATTCAGCTTCCGCCAGTTTTTCTTAAACATCCTGGAAGTTTTATCCATCAGGTCCTGTGCATCATGCATCAATTTATCACCTGGATCTACACCCGGATTACGTTTTCTCATATACATGTAGATGCCTGCACCTGCGGCGCCTACGAGGGTAGCTGCGAAAAGTATCTTTTTCATAATTCAAAGGTTTTGACTTATCAACAAATACCAATCATTGTGCCAGCGGTAAAATCGAGGCATTTCCCGCTACTGTAGCGGATTTAAGCATAGTACATTTTATTGTCAGATGTAAAAAAGTGTAGAAAGGAAGGGTATAATTGTTGAGCAGAAAACTCAACCGTATATAAACGAAAAAGGAGACAGTAACTGTCTCCTTTTTGTTGCCCAACCTGGATTCGAACCAAGACAAACAGAACCAAAATCTGTCGTACTACCTTTATACTATTGGGCAATCTCCGTTACAATTTTGGGTACTACCCTCGTTGTTTGGGATGGCAAAAGTAGTATTTTTTTTGAATCTGCAAAAAAAAATTTCAAATCATATTTTTTCCGCGATTGCAGCGGGTTTGATCCACTCCATACAGGCATGGTCCCCTCTGAAGCATGGCTTATTGCCAAAAACAGAACATGGCCTGCAATCAAGATCGGTAATCTGCACGGCGTCCTGCTCCGACTGCCCGTAGCCCATAAAACCGGCATAGGGATGCGTAGCGCCCCAAACAGATATAACACGTACACCGAATAGCGAAGCCAGGTGCATATTGGCAGAATCCATGCTGATCATCGCATCCAGCTGGCTGATAATACTCAGTTCCTCTTTCAGCGAAAACTTTCCCGCTACGGAAATGGCGGAAGGATATTTCTCCGCCAGTGCCGCCAGTTGACGCCCTTCTTCCTTGCCACCACCAAAAAGCAGCAGCCTGTTAGCCGGATGTTTACTCAGGTCAGCAATAACTTCCTCCATTTTAGCCAACGGATACATTTTTTCCTGATATGTGGCAAATGGGGCGATTCCAATCCATTTCTGCTCTTTTTTAGCACCCAATACCGCCTGTACGTTATCAGGCAGCTCACGGGGCTGAAAAACAGGTTTTTTGCCCATTTCACAGGTTAGTCCCAACTGCCTGAATACGATCGCGTAACGCTCGATAGTGCTGGTCAGTTGCTGTAATACCTTCCCTTCCTTGCTGGTAAGTGCCTTTTTCTCTGCACGACCCTTATCAATGGCCCTCACCCGCTTACCTGTCAGCTTAAAAAGCGTCCGTACCACCTGCGACCGAAGTACATTATGCAGGTCTGCTACCGCACTGATATTGAATTGTTTACGCAACTCTTTAAACAGCTTGTACAGTCCCGGAAATCCTTTATGTACTCCCTTGAAATCTGCCGGATAGAAGGTCAGACGTGGAATTCCCTCGCACAGCGCTCCCCAGTTTTTGTTGGACACAAAAACAATATCCACATCAGGATTGCTATCCAGTACCTGTTTCATCACAGGAATGGTCATCGCCATATCTCCCAATGCCGAAAAGCGGAAAACCAGGATGGTTTGCCTTTTAGTAGCAGTTGTCAAAATTTGATTTTTTGGATGAAAACCCGGATTACTGACCGTTTTTATACAGAACAGGATTCAGAGAAGGATCATTGTACATCTTCATCTGCTTGTAGACCTTCATGTATTTCTTACCGGCTGCAATATCTGCCACCAGCTCTTCAATCGCTGTACTCAGGTCGCTCCGCTGCTCCAGGAGAATATCCAGCTTACGCTGACACGCTGCCCTGTGCTCAGGAGTAGCATCCTCACGGGTAGCCTCTTCCTGCATATGGAAAATCTTCAGCGCCAGGATAGACAAACGGTCTATAGCCCAGGCCGGACTCTCCGTATTAATAGCCGCATCAGCAGCAGTTGCTACAGCCTTAAATTTATCGAGGAAATAACTGTCAATATATTCTACGACATCAGTGCGCTCCTGGTTCGATTTATCAATCCATCTTTTGATACCCAATGCTTCTACCGGGTCAATATTCGGATTACGGATGATATCTTCCAGGTGCCACTGCACCGTATCGATCCAGTTTTTTAAATACAGCAAATGCTCAATGCTGCTCTTTTCATAAGGATTGCTGATGGCGCGGTGCACATCATTATACTGGTGATAGTCCAGTATGCTCTGGTTAAATATTTTATTGCACAGTTGAGTAAACATGCGGCAAAATTATACTTTTCTTACATAGGAGTATTTTTTTTCTGGATACGCTCGGGTAAAAGGGGAAGCCGGCAGTTGGCCGGCGATCCCCGTATTTTTTTCGGGAGATGCCTGCGATCCTTTCCTTTTCAATTTCCACGGGAATAGCTGCAGCCGGTCATGGGCATTCCTGTTTAGAAGATGCCGCTTGCTCTTCCCTTTCTATTCCTTGCAGAAAAACCCGGCCGCTGGAGGCAGCCGGGCTTTTCTTTTTGGGAGGTCCCTGCAGCCCTTCCCTTTTCAATTTCCACGGGAATAGCTGCAGCCGGTCATGGGCATTCCTGTTTAGAAGATGCCGCCTGCTCTCCCCTTTTCAATTCCTTGGAGAAAAGCCCGGCGGCAGCCGGGCTTTTCTTTTTCGGGAGGTGCCTGCGGCCCTGCCCTTTTCAATTTCCACGGGAATATCTGCGGCCGCCGCAGGCGGCCGCAGATATTCCCGTTTAGCGGGTGCCGAAGGCGCCCGCTAAACGGGAATCATAAAGACATCTATATAAACATAAAATATACACTCAATGGAAATCAAACTAAATAAAAAAGCGCATGGTTGAAACCATACGCTTATTGTAAAAGATTGTCATGTGAATGTTCGAGAATGCAAATCGTATAGGCATTAATGGTTATCTTGTGGATAGTGATTCCGCAAGGTCATTACCTCATAACTTGAACCTCGGGTCAATAGCAAATCAATACTCCCACAAGGGATCTCGCTACTATCAACGCTGGTATAAATTTCTTTTTGTGTAATTTTTTTTCAAATAGAAGTATATATTACTCTTGGCAAATAATTTTGAGGGTCGTCAAATACTGCACATCACATTAACCAGTCACATTTTTCAATACCGCTCTGCAGCGGGCAACAATCATTAAAGTATTTTTGAGAGCTGTGATACCGGACTTCCAAACTTCATTCCTCGGTTAAAGTCCTTGTTGGCCAATTTTAATTATTCAGGGTTTTCAAATACTATCTGCTTTATCGGGGCGTCACCTCTTCATCTCTCTGCCTCTTGATGCAAATTAAAAGGGGCCACTGCAATATTATGTGCAGTGGCCCGATTTTTTTCTACAACTTTCGTGTGAAAATTCAATTTTTTTTATCCATTTTAGCGCTGAATCGCCTTCTTCTGACGGCTCATAGCGATATAATACAACGGAACTCCTAGTAATATAATGCCTAATCCCATCAAAGCAAACTTGGTTTCAAACATCAAAAGCAATACAGCCAATGATAATGCCACGATCATGTAAATAACCGGTAAAACAGGATACCCGAATGCCTTGTACGGACGCTCTATTTCCGGACGCTTACGCCGTAATATGAAAATGCCAAAGATCGTCAGCACATAAAACAATAATACTCCGAATATTACCAACGCCAGCAAATCATTATATCTCCCTGTCAGGCATAATAGACTCGTCCACAAACACTGTATCCACAGCCCCTTGGCAGGAACACTATACTTATTCAGCTCGCCTGCTCCTTTGAAAAACAGCTTATCTTCTGCCATAGTATAATAAATCCTCGCCCCACTCAAAATAAGCCCGTTATTGCAGCCAAAAGTGGATATCATGATCATCACGGCAATCACCATAGAACCAACGCCGCCAAAAATATGCTCCGCAGCAACCACACCTACCCTGTCGTTGGCTGCAAAGGCAATTTCCTTGATAGGTATTACTGCCAGATACATCAGATTAGTGCTCACATAAATGATTGTCACGATCAGCGTACCTAAAAACAATGACCTGCCTATATTCTTCTTTGGATTCTTGATCTCTCCGGCAATAAATGTCACATTATTCCAGGCATCGCTGGAAAACAGCGACCCCTTCATAGAAATGGCTATCGCACCCAGAAACGCAATGCCGGTAAGTCCGGAGGTAACAATATTACCATCCAGCAAACTCAGTGAATTCGCCTCCCAGGCATGTTCCCAGTTGGCATGCCAGATCTCCGCCTTTGCTCCCAGCAGAAACCCGAAAATGATCAGCCCAAACAGGGATAATAACTTCGCCAGCGTAAATACTGTCTGGATGACTTTCCCATGTTTTACCCCACGTGTGTTGATAAATGTTAGTAAGATGATAGAAATAATTGCCACAATCTGTGCGGCAGAAATATCTACCAATGGCGTGTGTAACAGGATATTTTTTTCGCTGAAAGATGGGATAAGATAAGCGGTAAATTTCGCGAAAGCTACTGCCACAGCTGCAATGGTCCCCGTCTGGATAACACCGAACTGTGTCCATCCAAACAAAAAGGCAATAAAGGGATTGTATGCTTCACGCAGGTATACATACTGACCACCGGCTTTGGGGTACATGCCCGACAGCTCACCATAGCTCAGGGCGGCTATCAGCGTTACCACGCCGGCCAATACCCACATGGCGGTGATCCAGCCAGCCCCACCCACATTACGGGCTATTTCAGCTGTTACAAGAAAGATTCCGGAGCCTATCATGGAGCCGGCGACGACCATGGTGGCATCGAGTAAGCCTAATGTTGGCTTGAATGAATTTGCCGCAGTTGGCGTTGCAGATTTAGTTTGGTTGATTTCCATATGTTCAGGTAGTAGTAATAAAAAAGTCCCGGCTCAATGAACCGGGACTATAAGGTAGAAAATTTTCTTCAAGATTCTCTTTTTAGCAAATTATTTTGCCGGAGTTGCTCCTGCTGCTGCACCCAGCTCATTCATACCTTTGATCACATCTGTGGTGATATCAAAAGAAGAATCTTTGTACAGGATATTGCTTGCTCCCTTACGATAAGAGAAAATATATGCAAAACGTTTGTCTTTATTGAAATTTTCAAGGAAGGTATCCAGGCGGCCCTGTAACTCTTCGTTGAATTTTGCTTCCTGCTCCGCATACTGACCACGCATCTGCTGTGCTTCCTGCTCCAGCTGCTGCTTTTTAGCCAGGATACCACGCTGAATGTTCTCTCCCTGCTCCTGCGTCAGTGTAGCTGCTTTACGCTGTAAATCTTCAAATTCATTCTGCAGGCTACGCATTTTAGCTTGCAGGGTATTGTCCATAGACTGTTGCTTTTTCTCCAGCTCAGCCCTTTTCAATTTGAAATATTCAAAGTGCGCTTCGAGTGTATCCAGGTCTACATATGCAATTTTGAAACTGGCAGCAGTAGGCGCTGCAGTGTTGGTGTTGGCAGCAGGTGCCGTACCAGCTTGTTTGTTGTTCTGGCAAGCTACGAATAAGCCGGCAGCCAGCGTCGCCATTAATCCTTTAGACACGAATTGATTACGAGTGCGCATGTTTATGGGTAGATTTTCTACAATTTAATTTTTGAAAATAGAACGGCTAAAATAAAGATTTTGCCGGATTTTCAAATTTGATTTAAAATATTTATCTATGTTTTAACTTATAAGGTGCTCACGCCTTGCTACAGCCGATTACATCCTATTGGCACCCAATATAGGCATTTTAGTTATTTTGTACCTGAAATACCTGAAAATTTGTAGTATTCGCATTCCCCGTAGCTACATAAGTATACGATTTCCCCTTCAGGAATCCAGTCGGAAAAGACCCCATCACCTTGCTGGAATCAACGTAATTCACATTCAATGTATAGTTAGATGGCGCGAAAATATTGGCGTACTTCGTAATGCCCCCAAATACAACGGCCCTGAATACACGCGTGGTATCCATCCTGAAATCCAGTGGCAACGCAGATCTGTTATTCGTCTTATACGAATCACTCAGGTCTACCACTCTCCACCTGGCACTATCTCCCGGCACCGCCGATAAATCATCCTCCGCCCATACGTATGTCAGCAGCTTGCCACTGGTATCCGCTCCAAGGAACAACGTGAAATTCTTCCCATTCCTTAAAAAGAACTGCCCAAGCGCCAATTGCTGATTACCATTGATGATTGTCAGATTGTAAGACTGCGCCCGCATTGACTTATATGCTGTTGCCTCTCCATAATTCACACCTGATGATACCGTCACCGTATCCAGCTTTACCCCGAATACCGCTCCTGGTACACCATTGAAAAATTTAAAGTTCGACTGTGTGGAAGGTATCGCACTATCGCTGTCCTTCTTACATGCCGCAAATAGGACCACACCTAAAGTAACTATTAATAGAAGCTGTTTCATTAATCCCGGTTCATAAATTATAAACTCAAAAATAACTTTTAATTGCGTTTAAACAATTATTCAAATAGATAGTCTAAGTCACCGTAAAACACTTTATAATTTTTTTAAACACGTAAAAATGAACAAAAAAACTATCCTTATCCCTGCCTTCATTTTAGGCGTTTCTGTTACTGCCTTTGCACAAGACAAAACCCAACAGGACAACAAAGACAGGAAAGACAAAAAAGAATGGCACCAGGAGAAGAAAGACGGGAAAAAAGATGACAAAAAAGAAGACCACAAATTAGACAAGGAAAAACAAGACAAAATCCGCGAAGAGAAAAAAGCAGAACACGATAAAAAAGTAGCGGAAAACAAAGAAAAACAAGACAAAAATCGTGAAGAGAAAAAAGCGGAACACGATAAAAAAGTAGCGGAAAACAAAGAACGCCACGACGCTAAAGGCCCTCGCGATCCTAAAGATCATAAAGAGCCTAAAGATGGTAAACATGATCCTAAAGAGCACCACGAACACAAAGAAGAAAAGAAAGACGAGAAAAAAGGATAATACTGCCTCTATAATAACAAAACGGCTGTTGCTACCAGGTAGCAACAGCCGTTTTGTTATGTTTTTTTAGGTAGATGATCACCTTGATTATACCGCCAGCAACACCGCCACATAATGACAGACCGCCGCTGCCAGCACCAGGAAATGCCATACGGCATGTGTATACTTGTACTTATCCCATACATAGAAAAATACCCCGGCAGAATACAATATCCCACCCGCAAATAACATCGAAATAACCGGTACAGACATATGCTCAAAGAAGCGCTTGCCTCCCACTACCATTATCCATCCCATGACCAGGTAAATGATGGTAGATAATATTTCAAATTTTCCCGTAAACCATACCTTAAAAAATACGCCTACCAGCGTCAGTCCCCACAGGATGCACAACAATGTTATCCCGAATGAATTCAGCAGATATACCAGGATAAAAGGGGTATAGGTACCCGCTATCAGGAAATAGATACTGATGTGATCAAACACCAGGAAAATCTTTTTTACGTATGGCTCCAGGCTAAGATGATATACCGTTGAATTTGTAAACAGCAGAATAAAACAGAAGCTGTAAATACCGGCGCCCACGATGCCCGGCGTATTGCCATGCGTGGCTGCAATGGCCGTCAGTACCGGCAATGCGCTTACCCCAAAAATAACTCCTGCCGCGTGAATTAACCCATTCACAATCTCCTGTTGCCTGGAATAGGTTTGTTGAACAATGATTCCCATATGCCTTGATTTATTATCAAAGCTAGCGCATATTTCCTTCCACTCTTATCGATTAAATAGATACGCTTATTCATGTTATAAACGCGATTCTGTCCCCGGCCTCCGGCCGGGAGCGAAACAGGAATATCAATTCAAACAAAAAGCCCTCTCTACCTGTGTAGAGAGGGCTTCTATAATATTACAATGCTTACGCACTATTCTTCTTCATCAAACTGGAATACTTCTTTAGAAGATGCCAGGATATCGTATTCTTCCTTAGAACCTACGATCATGTTTTCGAATTCACGTAAACCTGTACCTGCAGGGATCAGGTGACCGGTGATAACGTTCTCTTTCAAGCCCATCATATCATCGATCTTACCATTGATAGCTGCCTGAGACAGTACCTTGGTCGTTTCCTGGAAGGACGCTGCTGAAATCCAGCTGCGAGTACCCAGAGACGCCTTGGTAATACCTTGCAGTAACGGACTGGAAGTTGCCGGCTGTGCATCGCGGAACTCAACCAGACGTTTATCAGAACGACGTAACAGCGAGTTCTCTTCACGTACCTGACGCAGGGTCACGATCTGACCAGCTTTCAGTACGGTAGATTCACCTGCTTCGGTTACTACCTTCTTATCGAAGATATTGTCATTCTCTTCGAAGAAGTCGAACCTGTCTTCGGTATCGCCTTCCAGGAAGCGGGTATCACCCGGATCTTCAATGTTTACTTTACGCATCATCTGACGAACGATAACCTCAATGTGTTTATCGTTGATCTTCACACCCTGTAAGCGGTATACCTCCTGAATCTCATTCACCAGGTATTCCTGTACTGCAAACGGACCTTTAATAGCCAGGATGTCTGCAGGAGTGGTAGAACCATCGGACAGAGAAGTACCAGCTTTCACGAAGTCACCGTCCTGTACCAGGATGTGACGGGTCAATGGAACCAGGTATTTCTTGATCTGACCTTCACGGCTTTCGATGATGATCTCACGGTTACCACGTTTGATGTTACCGAATGCTACCACACCATCAATTTCAGAAACGATAGCAGGGTTGCTTGGGTTACGTGCTTCAAACAGTTCAGTTACACGTGGCAGACCACCCGTGATATCCCGGAGCTTACCGAGTACACGAGGAATCTTAACGATTACCTGACCGGATTTCACGCCTTCACCTTCAGTGATTACGATGTGAGATCCTACTGGTAAGTTGTATGATTTAACCTCCTTGTTGCCTTCAACAACGATGGAAGGAATCTTATTTTTATCCTTGGTTTCGATAACCACTTTCTCACGGTGACCAGTTTGTTCGTCCGCCTCTTCACGGAAGGTGATACCTTCAATGATGCTGTCGAAACGAATGCTACCGTTGATCTCAGACACGATAACCGCGTTGAATGGATCCCAGGTACAAATCTGCTCGCCTTTAGCGATTTTCTGACCATCTTTCACCAATAAGGTAGAACCGTAAGGAATGTTGTTAGTGATCAGCAAACGATCGTTCTTAACATCCATGATACGCAGCTCACCGGTACGACCGATAACCACCTGTACTTTATCACCTTCGTTATTTTCGTAGGTAGTAGTACGCAGACCATCGAATTGTACAGTACCGTCAAACTTAGCAACGAGGCCGGATTCAACTGAAGTAGAACCAGCCACACCACCTACGTGGAAGGTACGGAGTGTCAACTGTGTACCAGGCTCACCGATGGACTGTGCAGCGATGATACCTACAGCATCACCTCTCTGTGCAGTGTAACCGGTTGCCAGGTTTTTACCATAACATCTCACACACACACCACGACGGCTTTCGCAAGTCAGTACAGAACGGATCTCTACTGTTTCGATAGCGCTGTCTTCGATGCGATGAGCGATTTCTTCAGTGATTTGTTCACCACCGGCAACAATCAGCTCATCTGTATGTGGATCGTAAACGTCGTGCAGGGAAGTACGGCCCAGGATACGATCGTACAGTGGTTCTACCACCTCTTCGTTATCCTTCAGCGCTGAAGTAGCGATACCACGCAGGGTTCCGCAATCTTCTTCGTTGATAACCACATCCTGTGCAACGTCTACCAGACGACGGGTCAGGTAACCCGCATCCGCTGTTTTCAACGCCGTATCCGCAAGACCTTTACGCGCACCGTGCGTAGAAATGAAGTACTCCAATACGTTCAGACCATCCTTAAAGTTGGACAATACCGGGTTCTCGATAATCTCAGAACCAGTAGAACCAGACTTACGAGGTTTAGCCATCAGACCCCTGATACCAGCCAGCTGTTTAATCTGCTGTTTGGAACCACGCGCACCGGAATCAAGCATCATGTACACAGAGTTGAAGCCCTGTTTATCTGTTGCCAGCTCGCGGATCAGCGTTTCAGTGATCTTGGTATCCACACGGGACCAAATATCAATGATCTGGTTATAACGTTCGTTATTGGTAATCAGACCCATGTTGTAGTTATCCCAAACTTCATCTACCTCACCACCAGCACCATCAATCATATCCTGTTTAACATCAGGAATGATCAGGTCATTGATGTTGAAGGACAAACCACCACGGAACGCAGTACGGAAACCTAATTGCTTGATATCATCCAGGAACTTCGCTGTAGTAGGGATGTTCGTGTATTTGATGATATCACCAATGATTTCACGCAGGGATTTTTTGGTCAGCAGGGCGTTTACATAACCGGCAGCTTTAGGAACGTGCTGGTTAAACAATACGCGACCCACGGTAGTTTCGATCAGCTTTCTTTCCAGCTCACCGTTTGCATTTCTTACATCAGCTTTAACACGGATGTGAGCATGCAGGTCTACCTGACCTTCGTTATGTGCGATAATAACTTCTTCTGCAGAATAGAAAGCTTTACCCTCACCTTTTACGATGACATCACCCATCGTTTTCTTACCCTTAGTGATGTAGTACAGACCGAGTACCATGTCCTGTGAAGGCAGGGTAATTGGCGTACCGTTCTGCGGGTTAAGAATGTTGTGTGAAGACAGCATCAACAGCTGGGCTTCCAGGATTGCGGCGTTGCTCAATGGAACGTGTACCGCCATCTGGTCACCATCGAAATCCGCGTTGAACGCAGAACATACGAGTGGGTGAAGCTGGATTGCCTTACCTTCTACCAGTTTAGGCTGGAACGCCTGGATAGACAAACGGTGAAGGGTTGGAGCACGGTTTAACATAACCGGGTGACCTTTCAGTACGTTTTCCAGGATATCCCAAACAACTGCTTCTTTACGATCTACCAGCTTCTTAGCTGATTTCACGGTTTTAACAATACCTCTTTCAATCAGTTTACGAATGATAAACGGTTTGAACAGCTCTGCCGCCATATCTTTTGGCAGACCGCACTCATGCAGTTTCAGTTCAGGACCTACCACGATTACAGAACGACCGGAGTAATCCACACGTTTACCGAGCAAGTTCTGACGGAAACGACCTTGTTTACCTTTCAGTACATCAGAGAGAGATTTCAGCGCACGACCACCTTCCGCTTTCACCGCATTTGATTTACGGCTGTTATCGAACAGTGAATCCACCGCTTCCTGCAGCATACGTTTTTCGTTACGCAGGATCACCTCTGGTGCTTTAATTTCGATCAGACGCTTCAGACGGTTGTTACGAATGATCACCCTGCGGTACAGATCGTTCAGGTCAGAAGACGCGAAACGACCACCATCCAATGGAACCAGCGGACGCAGTTCTGGTGGAACAACAGGGATATATTGCATTACCATCCATTCAGGACGGTTTTCTACACGGCCATTAGCTTCACGGAAAGCTTCCACTACGCTCAGACGTTTCAGCGCTTCCGCTTTACGTTGCTGAGAAGTTTCAGTAGCAGCCTGGTTACGCAGCTGGTAAGATAAACCATCGAGGTCTATACGTGACAGCATCATTTCCACCGCTTCAGCACCCATCTTAGCAATAAACTTGTTAGGATCTTCATCCGGTAACAGCTGATTGTCTTTAGGGAGTGTATCCAGGATATCCAGGTATTCTTCTTCAGTGAGCAGATCACCGTAGTTCAGACCTTTTTCCTGTTTAGCACCTGCCTGAATTACTACATAACGCTCGTAGTAAATGATCGTCTCCAGTTTCTTGGAAGACATACCCAGCAGGTAACCGATTTTATTTGGGAGAGATTTGAAGTACCAGATGTGTACAACGGGAACCACTAAACGAATATGTCCCATTCTTTCGCGACGTACTTTCTTCTCGGTAACTTCAACACCACAACGGTCGCAAACGATACCCTTATAACGGATACGTTTATATTTTCCGCAATAGCACTCGTAATCCTTTACAGGCCCGAATATTCTTTCGCAGAATAAACCATCACGTTCCGGCTTGTAAGTACGGTAGTTAATGGTTTCAGGTTTCAGCACCTCACCGTATGAACGCTCCAGAATTACATCAGGAGAAGCCAGACTAATGGTGATGCTGTTAAAATTTGATTTAGGACGATTTTCTTTCTTGATAGCCATCTGTAATTAGCTTTTAGCTGTTAGCCGTAGTTTGTTGAGAACCACGACAAAAATTTTATTCCTGCGAAATATCAAAGCTATCAGCCATCTGCACTTGCTGCAGACGGCTGGTAGCTAAAAGCTCTTAGTCAAATTTCAGATCCAGACCCAGACCGCGCAGTTCATGGATCAATACATTGAAGGATTCAGGAACACCCGCTTTAGGGATGTTGTCTCCTTTAACGATTGATTCATAAGCCTTCGCACGACCTACGATATCATCGGATTTGATAGTAAGCAGTTCCTGCAGGATATTGGATGCACCGTATGCTTCCAGTGCCCATACCTCCATCTCACCAAAACGCTGACCACCAAACTGTGCCTTACCACCCAGCGGTTGCTGAGTAATCAGGGAGTACGGTCCGATAGAACGCGCGTGCATCTTGTCATCCACCATGTGGCTCAGTTTGAGCATGTAGATAACACCCACGGTTGCTTTCTGGTGGAAACGATCGCCCGTTTCACCATCAAACAGGTATGTATGACCGAAGCTAGGTAAACCAGCCTCGTTAATGTAACCGGCAATTTCTTCAGTGGTAGCACCATCAAAGATCGGAGTCGCAAAGCGTACACCCAGTTTCAGACCTGCCCAACCTAATACGGTCTCGTAGATCTGTCCAAGGTTCATACGGGAAGGTACCCCGAGTGGGTTCAGTACGATATCCAGTGGTGTACCATCGTGCAGGAACGGCATGTCTTCATCACGCACAATCTTAGCAACGATACCCTTGTTACCGTGACGACCCGCCATCTTATCACCCACTTTCAACTTACGTTTGCTAGCCAGGTAAACCTTAGCCAGTTTCAGTACACCTGCTGGTAACTCGTCACCGATAGAAATGTTGAATTTCTCACGTTTGTAACGACCCAGTTCTTCGTTGTACTTAATGTTATAGTTGTGCAGTAAGGTATTGATCTGATCGTTTGTAACCTCGTCTGTAGTCCAGCCCAGCGGGTTTACATTCTGGAAATCAATATTTACCAGGTTCTTAGGAGAGAATTTAGATCCTTTGGAGATCAGTACTTCACCGTAAGTATTGGTAATACCCTGAGAGGTCTTGTCTTTCAACAGTACCTGCAGTTTGCTCATCAATACTTCCGACAGATCCTCTTCGTTCTTCTGGTGGATTTTTTCCAGTTTCTCCAGCGCCGCTTTTTCACGGGTTTTGGAGTTCTTATCTTTCTTGGCGCGACTAAACAGTTTCTTGTCGATTACCACACCCTCAGTGGATGGAGGTGCTTTCAGAGAAGCATCTTTCGCATCAGAAGCCTTATCACCGAAGATCGCACGGAGCAGTTTTTCTTCAGGAGAAGGATCTGATTCACCACGAGGAGTGATTTTACCGATCAGGATATCACCTTCTTTAATGTGTGCACCAACACGGATAATACCGTTCTGGTCGAGGTCTTTGGTAGCCTCTTCACTTACGTTAGGAATATCCGGCGTCAGTTCTTCTTCACCCAGTTTAGTATCACGAACTTCCAGTTCATATTCGTCGATGTGGATAGATGTAAACAGGTCCTCACGTGCAACACGCTCAGAGATTACGATCGCATCCTCAAAGTTGTAACCTTTCCAAGGCATGAACGCCACTTTCATGTTGCGTCCCAGTGCCAGCTCACCACCGCGGGTAGCGTAACCTTCTGTTAAGAAGTCACCCACTTCCACACGCTGTCCTTTCTTCACACAAGGTTTCAGGTTGATACAGGTAGACTGGTTGGTTTTAACGAATTTGGTCAGATTATAAACAATCAGATCATCTTCGAAGCTCACCAGTTTCTGCATCTCATCACGCTCGTAACGAACATGAATTTCTTTTGCATCCACGAACTCGATCACACCTTTACCTTCAGCAGTAACCTGCAGGCGGGAATCGCGCGCAGCTTTAGCTTCCAGACCAGTACCCACGATAGGTACTTCAGGGTTGATCAATGGTACCGCCTGACGTTGCATGTTTGATCCCATCAACGCACGGTTGGCATCATCATGCTCCAGGAACGGAATCAGTGATGCAGACAAACCTACGATCTGGTTAGGCGCAACGTCCATGAATTCCACTTCGTCCTTATCCAGGATAGGGAAGTCACCGGTTTCGCGGGATTTAATTTTATCGTTAACGAAGTTTCCTTTATCATCGAGCGGAGCATTCGCCTGCGCAATTTTAACGGAATCTTCTTCTTCAGCACTCAGGAACTCAACTTTCACCATGTCCACTTTACCGTTGTTTACTTTACGGTAAGGCGTTTCGATGAAGCCCATCTCATTCACCTTAGCGTGTACGCAAAGGGTAGAGATCAGACCGATGTTTGGTCCTTCCGGTGTTTCGATCGTACACAGACGGCCATAGTGGCTATAGTGAACGTCACGCACCTCGAAGCCTGCTCTTTCACGACTCAGACCACCAGGTCCCAGCGCGGAGATACGACGTTTGTGCGTGATCTCAGACAGTGGGTTGGTTTGATCCAGGAACTGTGACAGCTGGGAAGTACCAAAGAAAGAGTTGATTACAGAAGATAATGTTCTGGCGTTAATCAGATCAACCGGAGTGAACACCTCGTTATCACGAACGTTCATTCTTTCACGGATGGTACGAGCCATACGTGCCAGACCCACACCAAACTGAGCATATAACTGCTCACCTACGGTACGTACACGACGGTTAGACAGGTGATCGATATCGTCGATCTCTGCTTTACCGTTGGTCAGCTGTACCAGGTATTTGATGATGGCGATGATATCTTCTTTCGTCAGGACTTTCATGTCCAGTGGCGTAGGAAGACCCAGCTTTCTGTTGATTTTATAACGGCCTACATCTCCGAGGTCATAACGTTTGTCGGAGAAGAATAATTTATCAATGATGCCCCTTGCTGTTTCATCATCCGGCGCATCTGCACCGCGTAACTGGCGGTAGATGTGCTGAACTGCTTCCAGCTCGGAGTTAGATGTATCCTTATTTAATGTATTGTAGATGATGGAGAAGTCGCCGCTTACCTCTTCTTTCTGAACGAATACGCTCTTCAGGCCCATGTCTACGATGGTCTCGATATTCGCTTCGTCCAGGATGCTATCACGTTCGAGCATAATCTCGTTACGCTCGATACTCACAACTTCACCGGTATCTTCATCCACAAAGTCTTCCACCCAGCTTCTCAGCACACGAGCGGCCAGTTTTTTACCGGCATATTTCTCGAGGCTTTTCTTGTCTGCCTTCACTTCATCAGCCATTCCAAACAGTTGGAGGATATCCTTATCTGTTTCATAGCCGATTGCACGTAAGAGGGTGGTAACCGGGAATTTCTTCTTACGGTCAATGTAAGCGTACATCACGTTGTTGATGTCCGTTGCAAACTCCATCCACGCGCCCTTGAACGGGATTACCCTTGCAGAGTAGATCTTGGTTCCGTTCGGATGTATGGATTGACCAAAGAAAACACCAGGAGAACGATGCAGTTGGGATACAACTACACGCTCAGCACCATTAATAACGAAAGTACCTCTTGGGGTCATGTATGGGATGTTACCCAGGAACACATCCTGCACAATAGTCTGGAAATCCACATGCTCCTCATCATTACAGCTGAGGCGAAGTTTCGCTTTCAACGGTACGGAATAGGTAAGCCCACGCTCAATACATTCCTCAATGGTATAACGCGGAGGATCAACGAAGTAGTCCAGGAATTCCAGATTAAAGATATTTCTGGTATCTGTAATCGGGAAGTTCTCTTTAAATACTTTAAAAAGGCCTTCGTTATTTCGCTTGTCTGGTGTGGTTTCTAATTGGAAGAAATCCTTGAAAGATTGGATTTGGATAGCCAACAGATCCGGTGTCTCAGTAACTTGTTTGATCTTTCCAAAATTTACTCTTTCGTTTGTTTGGGCTTTTTTTAGAGACATATTCGAAGTTAGCAGTTATATGACTTGTAAGAATTAGGGAAATTAAGATTTCTTTGCCAATATCCCATCCTCATAAAATATTGCCTTTCTGCACATTGTCAAATTCACTTAAGTGATTCCCCATTTTGACTCTCTGAAAAAGACACTTTCCCAAAGGGAATAAGGCCAAAAGTGCTGTTCGCACTTTTGACCTTTAAAAGATGTATATACTAAGCAAAGAATTACTGAATTTCAACATCAGCACCAGCTTCAGTCAGCTTAGCTTTCAGATCTTCTGCTTCTGCTTTGCTAACGCCTTCTTTCACTGATTTTGGAGCGCCGTCAACCAGTTCTTTTGCTTCTTTCAGACCGAGGCCAGTCAGGTCTTTAACAACCTTAACTACGTTCAGTTTGCTAGCACCTGCAGATTTCAGAACTACGTTGAATGCAGTTTTTTCTTCTACAGCTGGAGCATCGCCACCGCCAGAAACTACTACCGCAGCAGCAGCTGGTTCGATACCATACTCATTTTTCAGTACATCTGCGAGTTCCTGAACTTCCTTAACAGTTAAACCAACTAATTGTTCGGCTAATGCTTTTACGTCTGCCATTTTATAAAAATTTAATTATTTTTTGTAATTGATGTTTGTTATATATTATGACTTGGAAGCCAAATGTTTGTGGGGAGAATGCTCTCCCAAAGATTACTCTGCTGCTGGAGCTTCTGCTGCAACAACTTCGCCACCTTCGTTCTTGCCTTTTTCCAGCAATGCAGCGATAACGCGTTTTGCAGGAGATTGCAACAGACCGATAACTTCGCCGATGAGCTCGTTTTTGGTCTTGATTTCGGTCAGCGCTTTCAGCTGGTTGTCGCCTACGAAAATTTCGTCAGCAACGAAAGCAGCTTTCAGAACTGGTTTTTCCAGTTTGTTGTTCGCTTTACGGAAAGAAGAGATGATCAGTGCCGGTTCTTTTGGAGAATCAGAGAACATCAGTGCAGTAACACCATTCAGTGCATCGAATACACCTGCATACTTTTCAGCATCCAGAGACTCTAACGCCTTCTTAATCAGGGTGTTTTTAGCAACTTTCATTTCTACATTCTTGTTGAAACACTCTTTCCTCAGGGTATTAACCTGCGCTACAGACAGTGATTCGGTGTTAGTGATGTAGAAGTTGTTGTATTGAGAGAACTTGCCTTTCAGCAGTTCGATCACTTCGTTTTTTTGATCTTTATTCATATTATTACGTTTGCAGCTAGCCCTCATCCTCTCGAACACGGGCTACACACTCGTGATCAATTAGTTTTGAACAGATTTAGTGTCGATAGCGATACCAGGGCTCATGGTAGAAGCCATAGCCAGGCCTTTCAGGTAAGTACCTTTAGCGGTAGCTGGTTTCAGCTTGATGATAGCATTGATCAGCTCCAGGGAGTTCTGCTCAAGTTTCTCAACACCGAAAGATACACGACCGATAGAAGCGTGGATGATACCAGCTTTATCAACCTTGAAAGTGATTTTACCACCTTTTACATCGTTAACTGCCGCTGCAACATCGTTAGTAACAGTACCGGTTTTAGGGTTAGGCATCAGGTTACGAGGACCTAAGATTTTACCCAGTTTACCGATTTTAGGCATCACAGCAGGTGTAGCTACGATTACATCAACGTCAGTCCAACCGCTTTCAATCTTAGTGATGAACTCGTCCAGACCTACGAAATCTGCGCCAGCTTCTTTAGCAGCCGCCTCTTTGTCAGGGGTGCAAAGTACTAACACTTTTTTAGTTTTACCAGTACCGTGAGGAAGCGTTACGGAACCACGGATAGCCTGGTCTGCTTTCTTAGGATCAACGCCTAAGCGGATATGCAAATCGACAGAAGAGTCGAATTTAGTGCAGTTAATATCCTTAACTAAGGTAGAAGCCTCTTTCAGAGAGTAAACTTTGTTTTTGTCTACTTTCGCTTCAGCTACTTTTCTCTTTTTAGTTGCCATTTTCAAAATGCTTTTAAATCCTGCCTAAACAGGTTAAACAATTAGTTTTCCCAAGGAGCTTTACCCTCTACAGTAATACCCATGCTGCGTGCAGTACCCGCAACCATGCTCATAGCACTGTTCAGAGTGAAGCAGTTCAGATCAGGCATTTTGTCCTGAGCAATAGCTTCAACCTGAGCCCAGGTTACTTTACCAACTTTGTTACGGTTAGGCTCTTTAGAACCACTTTGAATTTTGGCAGCTTCCAACAGCTGAACTGGAGCCGGAGGAGTCTTAATTACGAAGTCAAAGGATTTGTCTGTGTAAACTGTCAGCAAAACAGGTAATACTTTCCCAATTTTATCCTGGGTACGAGCATTGAACTGTTTGCAGAACTCCATGATGTTCACACCTTTGGAACCCAGTGCAGGTCCAATTGGAGGTGCAGGATTGGCCTGGCCGCCTTTTACCTGCAATTTCACGTACGTTGCGATCTCTTTTGCCATTACTTTATGATTTAATTTGGTTTAACGCCCCCTGCTAAACAGAGAACTCCCAAAACTAAAAGGAACTTGAAAAACCTTTTAAACGGGATGCAAAGGTATATATAATTACGAACTTGTCAAAAAGTATTTGATTTTGGGCATCCTTTTTGATACCAGAAACCTTTTTTTTACAAATCTATTGCATTCCAGATTTTTTTTCCTTATAATACAAGGCCCGCAAAATTAAGACTTCTGCACCACATCTGCATAAAATAATGAGCGACGCTTATCCTTCTCCGTCTTTATATACTTATTCACAAACCCCTCCTCCACATTCACCTTACCCCGTAAATCACTCACCGCTGCATTCAACTCATTCAAATGCCCTGCCATAGCAGCATCCGTACTCTTCATACCCGACAACTCCTGCTCCACCGCCTTCAACCGGCCCGTCATCCCCTCCATCATCTTCCTGATCGCCACATCTGACTGCTCCGGCTGAAACTGCTTGTTTTTGTATGTTACATAATCGTTATATAATCGAACTACCTCACTATACTCCTTATTTACTGCTGTAAACTTATCGATCAGCCTGTTACGCTCCTCTATCTCCCGGTTGCCCGCGAGCACCTTCACCGTCTGCCTTAACCAATCCAGCTCCGCCTGCACAAATGGATTGGAAGCCCCGCCATAACGCTCTATCCTACCCAACATGCCCGCCATACGCTCATACCTGGCAGATCTGAAATACAAAGCAATGGTATCATTGTAATTAAAGGTAGGGCCAGACTGCCTGCTCACCCCCACCTCATCATGCCTTACCGGATTAGCCAGCAACTGCCACATCGGATCAAACGGAATATGTCGTTTTATGGCCGCCTGTGGCGATAACTGGAACCAATCCCAGTTCAGCTGCGGCGTGAAAGTAGCCCCATTTACTGTCCCGGCACCCCAGGTAGGATCGGTAATCGTCCACTGACCACCATTTTTCACCGCTACCCAGTCATGTGCGCCCGTCGGTGATAAAGTACCATTCTCCAGACAATACCCATTTACTGTAAATGCGGGAATACCAGCTTCCTGACAAACTTTTGCGTACAAACTGGCATAATCGGTACAAACACCCTCACGCGACCTTAACACCCGCTGCAAGGCTGCTGTGGTATCCCGATAATCACGCTGCTGGTACATTCCCGGCACATCATAACGGATATTCTTAGCTATCCAGTTGTACAAAGAGCGCTGTAACTGCATACTGCTACTGGTATGCGCCTTCAACCACTTAGCCATGGCTGCCGGGGAGCCAGTAGCCTCCTCAGGAATAGAAACAATCGTTGCAGCCGCTGCTGCAGTTGGCTTAGGTGCTTGCCCAAATGCAGAACCGGCTGTCACCAACGCCGCTGCCAAGGCTAAATATAATTTCATATACAGGGGGGATAAATAATCTCTATTAAAATAAAAAAATATTCGCTGATTTTATAATACGGGGATCTCTATATCCACCTCATCTTATAAAATAAAGATTTCCTGAAAAGCTTACCTGTTTTGAGGTACTTCGTCACAAATGCCTGCTCCTCATCTATCCTGGTTTTCATCTGCGTCACCATTCGTTTTGTATCCTCTACCTGCTGCTTGTTATGGTCGTCGGTAAACTGAATCTCTCCTACCAGCTTTTGTATTGCTGCCAGGTCTTTTACCATACTATCCATCCAGTTACGGATTTCCTCATCCGTTTTTGCAGGTGTAAACTGGTTGTTCTTGAAATTGATATAATCATTAAAATCTACCACCAGCCTGTTATACTTACTGTTAGCCCAATTATATTTACCAACTTCTTTATTCGTAATATCTACTTCTTCATTGTGTTTGGTCACATCCAGCACCTGCATCAGGTAACTCAGCTCATTGGATACATAGGCATTGCTCACTCCATAACGGCGAATACGGTCCAGGGAACTGACGGTACGGCCCTTATAATCCAGCTGCTGCCATGCCTTTATACTGTCTGCATAGGCAAAAACTGGTCTGGAAGCGGCCGCCGACCAGTTACGGTCCCTGATTTCATCATGTCTGAATGGATGGTCAAGAAACTGGTACATCGGATCGTATGGCACATGTGTCTTTAAAAAAACAGCTGGCTGTACCATGAAATATTTCCAATTGAAAGACGGCACAAACATATTGGAGCTATTCACACCACCAGCCGCCCAGGTTGGATCTATCAATACCCATTGTCCGTTATCCATAGCAGCTACCCAGGCATGACTTCCGCCGGCACTCAATTCTCCGTCCTGGATCGTGTACCCAGTCACCACTATGGAAGGAATACCGGCCTTTTGAGCGATATCAACAAAAAGCGAGGCATAACCATAGCAGATGGCCTGCCTGGAACGCAGGGTTTTAGCCACGGCGTCGGCTGTATCCTTATAATATTGAGGATTATAGGTATCATGGGTGTCGTAGGCAATATTTTTACCTACCCACGCATAAATGGATTTTAAAGATTCGGTGGTGCTCTTACTGTTGGTCTTTAACCAGCCGGCCATAGCGGTCGTGGTAAGCACTTCAGTATCAGGAATGGTGACATAGGTTATCACCGGTTTAGCTACAGCTTTAGGTTTGGCCGTTTGTGCAAAGACAGGCAATGTTCCAACGAACATCCCTGCTGCCATGATGGCGGCGAATAGTCTCATAAGTATTTGAAAAGTCTGTTACTGTCTGTTGGCAATTTACAACTGCAAATATCTGAGTTTAAAAGAGATATGCAAAGCCGCTCATCTAATCGTTTCGATTTTCTTTCTGGCGTATAGCTGTTGCCGTAATATCTGCTTCTGTAAAAATCTGACCTCTCTCAAATTGGCCATCAGCTTGTATTTCACTTCAGTGTAGGTAATCACGATGCCAGCCATGGCTTGCTCCAGCGAATCTGTTGCTGTCTGCAACGCCAGCAGCCTGCCGGCAACATCTGGCCATATCACTTCCCCGGCGTTGGTTGCCTGTTGAATATTGGCATAGTCGGCCTGTAACTTGTTTAGCTGCAATCGGGTATCGATGTATTTTGTATAATGTCCGGAGTTTTTATCATCCTCCATTTGCCAGAAAGGTAAATTGCTCCGCAGATAATTGATATGGCGGGATACCAGGTGGTTGGCTGTTCCATACCGTCGTATTCTCGCAATGCTGTTCTGACTGGCATCTGCATTTCTGAGGTTGTTATAATAACGCAGTGTATCGTTGAAAGCAAATGCCGGTAGTGTAGAATCGGCCCGCCTGTTCTTTTTTCTGATGGAGTCATTGCTGACAGGATACGCGGTAAACTGGTACAGGGGATCATAGGGCACATGGTCGTTGATAAAAACTTCATTGGGCTGCATAAAGTACCGCCAATCGAGTCCCTCCAAATAATACACCTTTTTATACCACCACCATAGGAATTTTCGGTGGTTCACTATTGTTCCGCCGGCACCCCAGGTAGGATCTACCAACGACCAGCCCGTGCTGGTTTTTACCGCAACCCAGGCATGTGAGGAATCTATCATTTTCTTCCTGGGATCAAAGCAGTAGCCAATAACATAAAGCGCAGGGATATCCATTCTTTTTGCCACCGCAATAAATGTGCAGGCAAACCCTGAACAAACAGCCTTTCCGGAAGTCAATACATGGTTTACCAATCCCATGGTATCAAGCCCTCTTACCTGGTTCTTCATCGAATACATCCCTTTCAGGTCATACCGGATATGAGAAGACATCCAGCTATATAGCGTCGCCAGCTTCTCCCGTTCGTCTGTGCAGTTTTTATTAATCCAGGTGGCAAGGGAATCTGCATTGGCTGGAACGGTATCAGGCACCCTGTACCTTTTTTCCTGGGCAGCAGCATTAAAGACTAACAGTAAACAGAACAGCAGTATTGCTTTCATAGTTGGGATCAGGCTAGTACTACCATAAAAGTACGCCGGGAAATAAAAGACTGAACTGATTTTTATCAGCCTGAGCAGGAAAATGGCAACTATTTCAAAGTAGATAAGTTTGGTGGGCATCTACCTGAAAAATTAATAAAACTAGTCAAAAACACCCAGTTTTACTCAATTCCAAGTAGCTAAGCCTTCTTATTTAAATAGTCTGTAACCTGTTTACGGGTATCTTGCAGGCGTGCAGAAAGAGACTGAACAGAACTGATAAGGTGCTGGCAATTCTGGGTTATTTCCGGCGACTGAAAAGTCAATCCATTCAGTGCGGTAATGATATCCGGCCCTTCTTTACAAAGTCTGTCCATCCAATCTATAATTTCTTTATTGGTTTTAGCAGGTTTCATGCCTTTGCTCATGAAGGAGGAAAAGTCGTTGGAGTCGTGTACCAGTTTGTTATAGCGGTCTATCAGTGCGCGATATCTGCTTTCTGCGCCAGAGGCTTTGTCTGTGGCATAATTAGCCGCAGGAATGTTGCTGGTGAGGACTTTCACTTCTGCTTCCTGGAGTGGGTTGATAACACCAAGTTCCTGCATACGGCGGAGTCTGCCCTGGATTTGCGTGAGCATGGCTTCCTTTTTAACGGCGGCCAGCGTGTCTTCAAAGTTAACGGCAGGTCTTTTTAATGCTTCTGTGGTTGTCTGGTCCCTGATTTCAGCGGGTTTGATGGGATGATCGAGGTACTGGTAGATCGGGTCAAACGGCACATGTGTAAAAATGGCCGTTTCCGGCGGGATCATGAAATTTCTCCAGTTAAAATTGAATGCAAACCGGCTTTTATCATCCACAGTTCCTGCCCCCCAGGTAGGATCAATAATTCCCCAATGGCCATTTAACTTAATACCTATCCAGGCGTGACTCGCATCGAGGTCTACCTGTCCGTGTTTATAGGTATAGCCGGAGATAAAATCTACCGGAATATCGGCATACCGGCATACTTCGAAAAACAGGGAAGTATATCCCTGGCAATTGGCGCCACGGGAGCTGAGCGTCTTAATAGCCGCATCAACGGTATCTTTATAGGGATGATGTTTACCAGGTTCTGTTGACATCACCATCCTCAACAGGCGTACATCATAGAAAATATGATCTCCCATCCAATAGTACAGTGCTTTCACTGCTTCGTAGTGGTTGGGGGTATTTTTTTTGAGCCAATGCCCTAATACTTCAGGTGTTTCCAGTGCGATATCCGGGATTTTGATAACGGAGCTATCGGTCAGGGCGGTATTCTTCTGGGCAGACTGTCCTAAAGAGGCAATGGAGATAATCAGCGCCAATACTATTGAAGTTGTTGTTTTCATTGGTAAGAGATTGGGCAAACATGATATAACAAATTACCAAATAGCGGCTGCAATCGGAAATGTTGCAGCATTAAAATTCTTTAATATCAGCGGAAGGACTATTTAATTGATTTGTTATAGCGGTCGACTTCTTCATTCCTGATATAAATGTCCAGCAGGTTTTTCAGGTACTGCAATTCTCCCACAACGATGTTATTGGAGGCCTTATACTTTTCAATTCTGGTAATCTGGTTTCTCACCCAGGTAGTTGAGTCCAGTTGTGGCCAGCGCCTCAATGTATCTTCGAAGGCGAAAATCGGGCGGGAGGCAGCGTGTTGCCAGTCATTCAGTGCGATTTCCGTGTGTGTAAACGGATGTGTAAGAAATTGAAACAGTGGGTCAGTAGGGATAAAAATCCTGATGGCTTTCTCTGGTGGCAACATAAAAAAGAACCAGTTGAAATTATTTTTGCCGGTTGTTTTGTCGGTTGCCGCTCCCCAGGTGGCATCAATGATATACCATTTGTTATTGACATTCACGGCATTCCAGGCATGTCCATGTCCTGCGGCAGTATCTACCACCTCCCCTACACGGGTATAGCCGGATACTTTATAGGTACTGATGCCGGCCGCGTTGGCAATATCCCAGAACAGTGAGGCATAATTATCGCAGACACCTTTTCTGGTTCTGAGCGTTTTGTTGCTTAGTTCATAGATACTCCTGTAGGGGGCAAGATTTTTCATACCAGGATAATCATAGAAGATATGCGAGCCCATCCAGGCGTATATGGCTTTCAGTCGGTCTATTTCATTGCTGCAATTTGTTTGCAGCCATTTGCCTATTTCCTTTGGTGTGGTGATGACTTTTGCGGGGATCTGGAGGAATGGCAATGGTTTGGCGGTGTCTTTATAATGGCTCCAGTAGTTGGGGTCGCTGATATCGCGGTTCTGGCAATTGGCATTTGATGGGAGGAGGCTGCATAGGAGCAGCAGTATAAGGATGTTGGCAACTTTCATGCGGTTGGAGATATAGGTGTGCTCGGTATGGCACAAAAATAAAAAACGTTCCGTAAGTCTACGGAACGTTTTTTAATATGATAAGTAGGGAAAAACTAGGAGAGTTTTTCTACCTGCATGAAGTTGAGTTCTACTGGAGTAGCGCGACCAAAGATTTTCACGGTTACTTTCAGTTTTTTCTTGTCTTCGATCACTTCTTCGATGACACCATTAAAGTCATTGAAAGGACCATCGATAATTTTGATGGTTTCGCCAACGATGAAAGGTTCGCTCATGGTGAGGCCCTGGTCAGAGAGTTCATCCACTTTACCTAACATTTTGTTTACTTCTGCTTTACGGAGGGCGATAGGTTTTTCTTTTCCGAGGAAGTGGATAACACCAGACACGTTTCTGATGGCCTGGATTACTTCGTCGGTCATTTTACCGTCTATCGCTTCGATCATCACATAACCAGGATAGAAGTTTTTTTCGCGCATTACTTTTTTACCAGCTTGCACTTTATAAACTTTTTCTACTGGCAGGAACACTTGAGAAATAACGTTACCCCAATCAGAGCGACGCACTTCGATATCCAGGTATTCCTTCACTTTTTTTTCCTTCCCACTAACAACGCGGAGCACGTACCACTTTGTTTCCTGCGCAGGAGTATTGGTTGCGTCCATCTATATTAGTGTTTGAATATTTGATAATAGTGAGTTAACACAAAGTTTGAAGCTGCATCCATACCCCATACCAGTGCTGTTACAAAGATGGTAGCAATCAGAACTATCATGGTAGAGGATTGGAGTTCCTGCCAGGTAGGCCAGGTCACTTTGTATACCAGTTCATGATAAGACTCGCGGAAGTAATTTCTGATCTTATTCATTTATAATACTTTTTATAGTCAATTGGATAAAGCCTAAAAAGGTTGAATTGTTCGATTATTTTATTAAAAATAACAACAATTCAACCATTTTATATATTTTCTTTGCACGGGCACTAGGATTCGAACCCAGATCAAAGGTTTTGGAGACCCGTATGCTACCGTTGCACCATGCCCGTGTATGAAACCATTAGCTTTAGTTTGGAGCCGTGGCTTTAGGCCAAAGCTAATGGTTTTAAGTATTATTAAGCGTTAAGCTTATTTGATGATTTCAGTCACCTGACCAGCACCTACGGTACGGCCACCTTCACGGATAGCGAACTTCAGACCTTTATCCATCGCGATAGGAGCGATCAGTTTAACAGTCAGAGTAACGTTATCACCAGGCATAACCATTTCAACACCTGCAGGCAGTTCAACTTCACCGGTTACGTCAGTGGTACGGAAGTAGAACTGAGGACGGTATTTGTTGAAGAATGGAGTGTGACGGCCACCTTCTTCTTTGCTCAGTACGTAAACTTCGCATTTGAATTCGGTGTGTGGAGTGATGGAACCTGGAGCGCAGATAACCATACCACGACGGATCTGAGTTTTCTCAATACCGCGGAGGAGCAGACCAGCGTTGTCACCAGCTTCACCTTCGTCCAGTAATTTTTTGAACATCTCAACACCAGTACAAGTAGATTTCAGAGACTCTTCCAGGAGACCTACGATCTCAACGTTCTCACCAACTTTGATGCGACCGCGTTCGATACGACCAGTTGCTACTGTACCACGACCTGTGATAGAGAATACGTCCTCTACAGACATCAGGAATGGTTGATCAACTGGACGTGGAGGCAGAGGAATGTAAGAATCTACTGCTTCCATCAGTTCGTCGATAGCACCAACCCATTTATCATCGCCAGCCAGCGCGCCGGTAGCAGAACCTTTGATAACAGGAGCGTTATCACCGTCGAAACCGTTAGAGCTCAGCAGGTCGCGGATCTCGATTTCAACCAGTTCCAGCAGTTCAGCATCGTCAACCAGGTCAACTTTGTTCATGAATACAACTACGCGAGGAACACCTACCTGACGAGCCAGGAGGATGTGCTCTCTTGTTTGTGGCATAGGACCGTCGGTCGCAGCAACCACCAGGATAGCACCGTCCATCTGCGCAGCACCAGTGATCATGTTTTTCACATAGTCAGCGTGGCCTGGGCAATCTACGTGAGCATAGTGACGATTTGCAGTCTGATACTCAACGTGTGCTGTATTGATAGTGATACCTCTTTCTTTTTCTTCAGGAGCCGCATCGATCTCATCATAACCTCTCTTCTCTGCCAGACCCTTGTTTGCCAAAATTGTGGTAATGGCAGCAGTCAAGGTAGTTTTACCGTGGTCCACGTGGCCGATGGTACCAATGTTTACGTGGGGTTTATCCCGCTTAAAGGTTTCTTTTGCCATTGTATTTTCTTTTTAGATGGTTTGTAAAGATTGTATTGATAGTTGTTTAAAACACGATTTACAAACTTGTACCGCTGATGAGAATTGAACTCATTGCCTTCCATGATTGTAATCCATGGTTGCTCTTCCATCGAGCTACAACGCTAAGTTTAATTTCGGAGTGGGAATGGGAAATTCGAATTCCGAAATTCGAATTTTATGGAGCTTGTTGATGGCGATATTAACGACTCACTACAACTATTCTTCAAAAATTCATGGAGCTGTTGAAGAGAATTGAACTCTCGACCTCTTCCTTACCAAGGAAGTGCTCTACCCCTGAGCTACAACAGCTTGAAATTGCATGTAAAAAATATGCGAGCGGGAGACGAGGCTCGAACCCGCGACCTACAGCTTGGAAGGCTGTCGCTCTACCAACTGAGCTACTCCCGCATATAACTCTTTAGTCTGAAAATTTTCCTGACCGCAGAATTAAAAAATAAATTAAAGAACATTAAAGGCTGTTGTACCTGAGGGCTTTATAATGACCTGACTTCCACACCTTCTATTCACAACCATGTTCCGCCTCTGCGAAGGGCAAAAGCGGAACACGCTGTTTGGTGGGCAGGATAGGATTCGAACCTATGAAGTCGTAGACAGCGGATTTACAGTCCGCCCCATTTGGCCGCTCTGGAACCTGCCCTAACTAAATTTTGATTCTTGATTTTCGTTGTCCGGTTAACGTTAGTACGTTCCGGACAACGAAACCAAATCGATGAGCCAGCAGAGGGATTCGAACCCCCGACCCACTGATTACAAATCAGTAGCTCTGGCCAACTGAGCTATGCTGGCATCTTTTCAAAAAACATTCCTTCAGTCAAAGTAACTTGTTCACTTATCTGTGAGTGAGTAACTCATTGAAAGAGAGCGCAAAATTAAGAGTTTTTATCAATTCTCCAAATCTTTTTTTTAGAATTTTACAAATAATGAAAAATTTATTTGTTTGCCCTAAAACGCCCTGCTATAAAGAACTTTGCTACCTTTTACCGACCCCTTTCGTAATCGGGATGGCAAAGGTAGCAAAGGAATTCATATTTCCAAAATTATTTCAAAAAATTATTGAATTTTTTTCTCCTTCTGCTTTTTAACCTGGTTAATAAGTGAGTCAAAAGCCAGGTCAAATGATTCCTCGAAGGATTTGGACTCGTGCTTTACAAACAAGTCCTGGCGCGGGACTCGCACCCTTATCTCTGCAATTTTATCCCTAATCTGGTGCGCTAAATTGTCCAACTTAAGAAATACATCAACACTTACTATTCGATCATGAAACGTGTTCAACTTCTGAATTTTTTTGTTCACATGGTCAATCAGTTTAGAGTCAGCATCGAAATGCACAGTTTGAATTTGAACGTTCATAGCACTAATTTTTTAAATATTTAACAATCTATATACTAAGGGGTAATGCTTGGCTATAGGCACTCTCTTTAGGTTAATAATTCTTTCTACTCTAATATACTTACTTTATACATTCACTGCACATATACCGCGTAAGATTTTGTTAAAATGAAAAAATCAATCTCCTTACATCTTCTAAATGCCGTTACTGGCCTCGTTTTTTGCGGTTTATGCAATTACTCATATCAATTCATGATAAGCAAAAGCAACACATCATACGCCCCAATACCATCCAAAAATCCCTACTGACGGGTATTTACAATCATTTAACTATCGCTTAATGCAACAACGACCAACTAATAGATTATGTTCCGGCATCTATTCATCATCAACATCTCATGAAACAAGTATTACTTTTCCTGTTACTAATGGCCGCTTTCACTGCTCTTAAAGCGCAGACCACTGTTGATACAGCCGGCATTCACTTTAAAATACCTGCGGCATGCAAGTCTCTAACCGAAAATGAAGCAGTTACCAGGACCGGGGAGATTATAAAAACCCTCCGCTGCAACCAGATAAGCCTGTCTTACCATCTGACAACCACATTCCCTGGCAGTTTTGAGCACAAACTGGAAGATCGGCACCAACAGCAGCAGGGATATATGAGTAAATCATTCAACAAAAACTCCAGCTATCATATCCTCGATGCGAAAATCATTACTAATGTCGGCGGGATTGGCTTTTCAGTTATAACCTACCAGCAGCACGATGCTGTATATATTCAGTTCTTCAGCGATTTTAATACGGGAAACCGGTCGCTTTTTGTCAGGTTGCAATATCAGGAGAGCGCACAGGCGGAAGCCATGGCTTTGGCGAAGGAGATGATGGATAGCGTAAAGTATTGACCAGCAAATATAAAAGGCAGGCCTGGACCTGCCTTTATTCTTTTGCCATCAGGCCTTGGGGTGGGCCTGTTGAAATACTTTCTTCAGTTTTTCTATTGTATTGTGCGTATACACCTGTGTTGCAGCCAGGGACGAGTGTCCCAGCAACTCTTTCACCGCATTAAGGTCTGCACCGTTATTGGTAAGATGTGTGGCAAAGGTATGCCGCAGTATATGTGGACTTTTTTTCTTGAGTGTAGTGATCTGGTGTTCTGTCAGATATTTTCTTACCGTGAGATATACATATTTAGGATATAAACGGCGGCCGTTATATGGATGCACGAAGAGCACCCCGGGCTCAAAATCTTCCAGGGAGCTGCGTTTCAAGGCTTTATACTCCTCTATCTGTGCCATCAGTGCAGCACTGATTGGTATCAGCCGCTCTTTATTGCCTTTCCCCAACACTTTAATGGTCATATTGCCTCTGTCTACCTTAAATTCCTGGAGGCCTATTAATTCAGACAGACGGATACCTGTCTGATAGAATACTTCAAAAATGAGCCGGTGTGTTTTTCCTTCGAGGTCATCGGAGAAGATGTTCATGCTGGTAGTAGATACGGGGCTGACATTTTCTTCGAGGGCGCGCATACCTTTTTCGTCGATAAAGCCCGGGAGGCGTTTATTGATTTTAGGTGCGGTTACTTTGATCATGGGCGACTGTTTTACCAGGCCCAGGCGTAAGTTATATTTGTAGAAGGATTTAAGGGAAGATATTTTCCGGTTTACGCTTTTGGCTGTCATGGCGTTTTCCATGAGTGTGGCCAGCCAGGCGCGTATCATGACGTGCGATATATCCGCAATGCTTGTGCGGCCATAATTAGCAGTGATGTAGTCGAAAAATTGGGTCAGGTCGTTGCGATAGGCTGTGCAGGTATGTCCTGAGTATCGCTTTTCGAGCTCCAGATAGGAAAGGAAACGCTCGGATAGTGCATGTAGTTCTTCGTTCAACGCAAAAAGATTGATGATTGTAAAGTTATTAAAAACCTTACAATCATCAAATATTTTGAGTTGCTTTTCAGCTAGATATTAGAAATTAATCTTCTAATTTACCAGAAGCCAACTGTTGTTTATAAACCGCTTTCAGCACTTCGTTACGACGTTTAACAGATGGTTTGGTAAAAGACTGGCGTGATCTGAGTTGCAACAGAATACGTGCTTTCTCAAATTTCTTTTTATACTTTTTAAGCGCCTTGTCTATGTTTTCGCAATCTTTAGAATCAATTATCAACATAATTTTGCCTCTTATTTTTAGGAACGCAAAGATAAGATATTATTTCAAAAATCCAAAAGAATAAATCTGGTCCAAAACCAATTTTTATATCCGCAGGGTGTCCTGGCAGGGACTTGCGGGCTGGTTGAGGTGGATTTATTGTCCTTCTCCGCCTTGCTGGCCGTAGAAAACGACCCACAGTAGCAGATCCGGGGTAAATGCCGAGAATCTGTGTTCGGTACCGGCGGGTACAAAGATAAAGTCGCCGGGGCCAAATTTAATTTTTTTCTCTTCCAGGGTAAATTCGCCGCTGCCTTTGAGTACGATATAAATTTCGTCCTGGAGGTGAGGTTGCTGGTCATCGATTTCAGCTGGTCCGAAGAGGATTCCTCTCATGGAGCCATGTTCGAAGATGGTTGCGAAATCATTTTCGCTTTTATGCAGTTGTTGCAGTGCTTCGGCAATTGAAATATGAAACCCCATCTGGCAGCAGTTTATAAGTTTCTACGATGCATGAGTGAAACAAATTAGGCTTTTTCGGGGGAATGTCCAAAGAAACGGGGCCTTTAATATGCCGGGGTACACAAAGGCTCAAAACTGCCGTTGGGGACAAGGCTTCGTGCCTTTGTGTACCATTGTCAGGACCTGATCGGCAAGGCTCCGGAAATGGGGATAACCGGAGTGGTCCTGAACAGGCTTAATACTAATTTTTTTGAATTAGTAAGTTGGGTGTTACGACCTTTTGTCGTGGTGGCCTGTTTTCCTGTGCCCGTCAGCCTGGGTTGCCTAAACGGTCGCGGCAATAACTGCTGACTTACCGGGAGCATCTGGCAACCAGCTGTGCGGGGCTGTTTTCGGAAACGTAGGAAATCCGGAAAACGAGGATATAGGGAAAGCCGGAACATGCCCGACTGAGATCGGGCTGTTCCAAGAATATGATACGGCAGGATTGGCTGCCGTATGATTGTAATTAGTCTTTTATTTTCTTTTTGAGCAGACTTACCTGATCTTGCAGGCGGGTGACCATATCTGCCAGGTGGTTAACGCTCATGCGGCTTTGTTGGCTGGATTTGCTGATAACGGCGTCGGACTGCCAGAGTTCGAGGATATCTTCCATTTCAACGGAATAAGGTTCGAACTGGGGGTTATCAGATATCAGTGTAATTTTTGATTTGGCGCGGCTGTTTTTTTCCACTCTTTTAAAAACGATGCCTCCTCTTGCAGTAACGACTACATAGGTTTCATTGCTTTTAATATCTTCCCATCCATCTACTTTATGGCAAACGATGACGGAACCTGAGGCTACCGGCAGCATGGAATCCCCGGCGATTTCGAAGGCTCTGTAATCACCGGCACCGATCATGGGGAGGGTAAAGGTGTTGAGTTCTTCGATAAACTCTTCATCGTTATAACCTGCCAGGTAACCAGCGGCGGCTTTTACCGGAACAAACTGGATAGATTGTCTGGCACTGCCCAGCTTTTGCTGTCTGCGCTTTTCCAGGTAGCTCTCTTTCTGTGTAGCCAGATCTCTGCGGAGCAGATCATCAATGGATACCCGAAACATATCGCTGACCTGTTCGAGGACTTCGGTCCTTGGTTCTGCACGTTCTTCTTCATAAGCACCCAGGAGGGAACGTTTGATACCAAGTTTATCGGCAAATTCTTGCTGCGTCCAGCCTTTTTGCTTACGCAGATATTTTAAATTCTGGCATACTACGGACATAACCTAAATAATTTAGTACCTTGCTAACAAAATTAGCAAATATTTTTATCATTTACCAAATATATCTGCGAGTCAAGGCTTATTTTTGCCCGGATTAATCAACTCGACAAAATTATGTTACTTGTTCACTTACATTCCATCGTGAGATGGGCAGTGATTTTCACGGGAATCTGGGCCGTTATTCGTGCTTATAAAGGCGTATCCGGAAAAACTCCTTTCACTGCCGCTGATAATAAAGCAGGGCTGTTTTTCATGATATCCTGTGATATCCAGTTACTGATTGGTATTATTTTATATTTCGTGAGTGCAAAAACCCAGGTGGCTATGTCTAATATGGGTGCTGCCATGAAAGATCCTGTACTTCGTCTGTTTGCTGTAGAGCATGAAACTATGGCGGTTATTGCCATTGCACTGGTGCATATCGGTAAATCGAAAGTAAAGAAAGCTACAGATGCTGCTAAAAAGCACAAACTGGCGCTTACTTTCTACACTTTGGCAATGTTGGTGATCCTCGTCCTGGTGGCGATGGTGATGACCAAAGGTCAGGGTGGCTGGGCATAATCTGCTTACCAACTAATTGAAAATAATAATGGCGGCTCTTGTCAGGAGCCGCCATTTTCTTTTATTGTATTGACCACTAAATTATCCTTTGTCTTCGTTGTATAACCGGAACGAGTATATATATGGTAACGCTGCCAGTATGAACGTTGCAACAAATATAACGAATATGCCCGTTATTAAAGACATAAAGAAAGCACCTGCTATAAAAACGATTCCTGTACAGGTCCATAAAATACTTGCCATACGGTGGGTTTCTTTCCAGATCGCCGGACTTTCCAGTGTATACGGTGTACGAATACCTACCCAGTTGTTAGGTTTCAGATTTTTCAGGTATAATCCTATACCTCCTATTACCAGCCCTATTCCTATAAATGCCCAGCGCTCCATCGCCTGCGTATAACCATGTTGTACCATAAATATAATCAGGCAGGTAAATGCACTCAGAAATATCTGGATAATAAACCGCACCCTGTAATATTCATGTTCCATTGTATTTACATTGGATACAGCTACCCCATCAGTTCGTGGAACGTAACGGAACAACGCGTATATCAATGCATTGGTAAAAAATATGAATATCATCAGCAGTAAAAAGTCTGCCGGTGTCTGTATCTGTTGTTCGTTATTCGGACCAGTATTAAATGTTGCCGGTAAAGTATGCCAGATAATACCCAGATAAGCCAGTGGCACAAAGAAAAGTGCCAGGAGAAGGAGCTCTTTTCGATAATCCGTTTTTGTCATAGAAACATGCTTTAGAAGATGAATATTCACAATTCCCTTTTACCTCATTCTCACATGCTTATACTATTACAGATCGTATGCCTTTCTTGTTGTAAAATTACGAAAATCCATCAGGATAAATTATAATTTACTAATAATTTTAGCATTACTAATATTTTTAGTACCTTTGCAATATCACACCATCTGTCTGTTAACTCTTTCACTTACTACCCCCCTCTGCTAACTGAAACAACGATTTAATCTAAAATCATTTGTTATGATATCGTTGCAACAACGTGCCATTGCCCATCTGGACCTCGACTGCTTCTTCGTTTCCGTTGAATGCCAGCGCGACAGCAGCCTCACAGGCAAACCACTGCTGATCGGCGGCAGCAGCGACCGCGCCGTCGTTTCCGCATGCAGCTACGAAGCCAGACGATACGGAATCCATTCCGCCATGCCCATGAAAACGGCACTACGCCTATGTCCACACGCCATAGTCCGTAGTGGCGACATGGAATCCTACAGCAATAAATCCAGAGAAGTAACAGACATCATCGCTGACAAAGCCCCTCTGTATGAAAAATCATCTATCGACGAATTTTATATCGATATCAGCGGGATGGACAAATACTTCGGCTCCCTCAAATGGACCACTGAACTGAGAAGAAAAATCATGAAGGAATCAGGGCTGCCCATCTCCTTCGGACTCGCCTCCAATAAACTCGTTTCTAAAGTAGCCACAGACGAAGCCAAACCCAACGGTCAACTCGAAATCCTATTCGGTGAAGAGAAGAATTTTCTCGCCCCGCTGAAAGTGGAAAAAATTCCGATGGTAGGCAAGGAAACCGCCGCCCAACTCAAACGCCGTGGCGTAGAAACCGTTAAAACACTCAGCGAAGTACCCATCCCGCTACTCGAAGCATGGATGGGAAAAAATGGTATCTCCCTCTGGAGAAAAGCCAACGGTATCGACGAATCTCCTGTGGTTCCGTATTACGAACAAAAATCTATCTCCACAGAAAATACATTCTCTGCCGATACCATCGATATGCAATTCCTGCATGCAGAACTCGTACGCATGACGGAAAAAATTGCTTTCGAACTAAGACAGCAAAATAAACTTACCGGCTGCATCACCGTTAAAATCAGGTATTCCGACTTCGAAACCGTCAGCAAACAGCAAACCATCCCCTATTGCTGCACTGATAATATGCTGCTGGAAAAAGTAAAAGACCTCTTTATAAAACTCTATGACCGCCGGCTACTGGTACGCCTGATAGGCGTGCGTTTCAGCCACCTGGTGCAGGGCAATTACCAGATCAGCCTGTTCGACGACAGCCAGGAAATGATTGCCTTATATCAGGCTATAGATCAAATCAAAAACCGCTTCGGATGGGAGTTTCTGATGAAGGGCACCAACGTACTGCCACCAGATAAAAAACATCTGGCACAACAGAAAGATATTATGCCCTACCAAAAAAGATAATTCGCGTTCCGCCCCTGCCATATCCTGTGCCGTACAACACAGAAAATGTCAGGGGCGGGACTAATCCTTTATATAACCAATCATGTACCTTAACTGCAAATCGTTTTTTAGTCTGCGCTACGGCACCATGCACGTGGATACCCTTATCCGGCAAGCTTCTGCCATGGGTATCACCACACTTGCCCTTACCAATATCAATATCACCTCCGACGCATGGACTTTCGTAAACGCATGCAGGGAACATGACATCAAACCCATACTGGGACTGGAATGCAGAAACGAGCACGTACTATCCTACCTGCTGCTCGCAAAAAATCAAAACGGCTGGTACCATATCAATGCCTTTCTCTCTGAAAAACTACATACCGATGATCCATTCCCGGAAACGGCTCCTGCCCTGCCAGACGTATATGTGATATATCCATGGGGAACCCGCGACCCGCTTATATTAGCAGCAAATGAGCTGATGGGTGTGAGCGTAAAAAATATCAACAGATTATTTCGTGTAGATACACTCGCCATCAAAAATAAACTGGTGATCATGCAGCCCGTTACCTTCCAGGACGACCTGCATTATGAGCTGCACCAGATACTGAGAGCAGTAGATCAAAACATACTTATCTCCCAGTTACAATCTCATACTACCGCATCCCCGGATGAAAAATTCATACATCCTGCACAACTGATCTCCCATTTTGAGCAATATCCGCATATCGTGGAAAACACGCTGAAAATAATGGAGTCCTGCAACGTAGAAATGGCCATGGGTATACCCAGAAATAAAAAAACTTTTACGGGAGATGTACAACAAGACCAGCAACTACTGCGGGACCTGGCGTATAAAGGCATGTGCTATCGCTACGGCAGCACCAACGATGAAGCCGCTGCCCGTATAGAAAAAGAGTTGAAAGTAATTGCGCAGCTGAACTTTGAATCTTATTTTCTGATCACCTGGGATATTGTCAGCTATGCACAGCGACAGGGATTTTTCTATGTAGGACGCGGCAGTGGTGCCAATTCCATTGTCGCTTATTGTCTTAAAATCACGGATGTAGATCCCATTGAGCTGGACCTCTATTTCGAACGTTTTCTCAATCAGCACCGCAGCTCCCCTCCCGATTTCGATATCGATTTTTCCTGGAAAGACAGAGACCAGATCACCCAATATATTTTTGATAAATATGGTAAGGAGCATACCGCGCTATTAGGCACCGTTACTACATTTCAGACCCATGCCATGATACGCGAGCTGGGCAAAGCCTATGGCTTGCCGAAGAAAGAAATTGACAGAATACTGCGTGGTGGCTTCAGCATTCAGCTGGACGAAGACCGCATACAGCGCAAGATCCTTCACTTCTGCCAGCTCATGGAAAACCAGGGAAAAGCATTTCCCAATCACCTCAGTATACATGCCGGCGGCGTGCTGATCAGTGATGAACCGATCCATCATTTCTGCACAACCTATTTTCCGCCTAAGGGCTTCAGCACCGCACAGCTGGATATGTTCCAGGCAGAAGATATCGGTTTGTATAAATTTGATATCCTTAGTCAGCGGGGCCTTGGGCATATCCGTGATGCCATTGACCTGATCAAAGCCAATCATGGTGAAGATGTGGACATCCATAATGTAAAGGCTTTTATGGTAGATGAGAAGGTGAAAGCCAACCTGCGTGCAGTGAATACCATTGGATGTTTTTATATAGAATCGCCGGCCATGCGGCAGCTGCTGACAAAACTGCGTTGTGATAATTATTTGTCGCTCGTAGCGGCCAGTTCTATCATACGCCCTGGTGTAGCGCAATCCGGCATGATGAAACAATATATTGATCGGTATAATAACCCTAAAAATGTGGTATACCTGCACCCTATTATTGAAGAGCTGTTGCACGAAACCTTTGGTATCATGGTATACCAGGAAGATGTGATTAAGGTAGCACATAAGTTTGCCGATATGGAGCTGGCAGATGCAGACATGCTGCGGAGGGCCATGGCAGGGAAATACAGGGGACTGAGAGACCTGGAAAAGATACAGGAGCGATTTTTTAATAATTGCGAACGCTTAGGCCGGCCAAGAGATGTGAGCGAAGAGATATGGAGACAGATAGCCAGTTTTGCCAATTACTCCTTTTCCAAAGCCCATTCTGCCAGTTTTGCCGTGGAAAGCTATCAGAGCTTATATCTTAAAACCTACTACCCTGCCGAATTTATGGTAGCCGTTATTAACAATTTCGGCGGCTTTTACAGCAGGGAATTGTATTTCACTCAGCTGAAGCTGACAGGCATCACTTTGCACGCTCCCTGTATCAACCACAGTGATTATCTCACTAACATAAAAAACATGGATGTACACGTAGGGTTGATACATATAGAAGGGCTTGAACAGGGACTTGCAGAGCGTATCTTGAATGAAAGAGCGCAGTATGGCCTGTTTGCAGACCTGGACGATTTTGTAAGCCGCATCGGGCCTGGCCCTGAGCAACTGGAATTACTGATCAGGATAGGCTGTTTTAATTTTACAGGATCTACCAAAAAGGAATTATTCTGGAAAGGAAGTTTGCTTGTAAAATCGAAGGAGGTCAAAAATATCCATCACATGCCTTTATTCAAACCCGCGCCGGTAGATTGTACCCTGCCTTCGCTGGCGTACCATGCACATGAAGATGCCTTTGATGAGATAGACCTGCTGGGCTTTCCGCTGCAATCGCCGTTTAAGGTACTGCAGCATAACCAGGACTCCTATATCCATGCCCGTGACTTCCATAAATTTGTGGGTAAGGAGGTGCTGGTGTTAGGTTATTATGTGACGATGAAGATGTTGAGAACATCCAAGGGAGAGCCAATGTGTTTTGGCACTTTCCTGGATGCGGACGATGCGTTTGTGGATACCGTTCATTTTCCTGATAGCCTGAGAAGATATCCATTCCAGAAAGGGGGATTTTACATTTTACAGGGAAAAGTAGTAGATGATTATCAAGTTATAACACTGGAAATCAGTAAGATGAGAAAAATCGGATATTTTGAAGACCAACCTATTTCCTAATTACGACAAATTGTATTAAATTTGCGACAAATGTCGGATTTTATGAATTACAGCCGTTTTCAAGTACAGGAAAATGCCTTGCTGATTGTAGAGCATCCCGTCGCGCATACCCTTGGGGCCGGATATTTTGATTTCATCCAGCTGACGAGAAGTGGCATTATCAAACAAGCATTATTAAACCTGAGTCGTCAGATATCCTTTTCGATAGCTGAGCTGGCGCAGGTACTTCATATATCAGAGCGCACCTTACAGCGTTATGCAGATGACGCGAAGCTTTCACCGGATACGAGTGAGCGGGCGATTATGCTGTCAGCGCTTTACCAGAGAGGCACCGAAGTTTTCGGTGACCTGGAGAACTTCAAGGAATGGATGAGAACTCCGTTACCAGCCTTCGACTATCAGGCACCTATTACGCTGTTAGACACCAGCTTTGGCTTTCAGCTTATCCAGGATGAATTGGGCCGCATTGAACATGGCCTGTTTGCATAGCATCAACCACCCTATTTTACACAATGGACGTTTACAGGATCAGTAAATGTGCTTACATCAATGATCTGACAGGAACCGGTGCGCGCCTTTATGGGGGCCGCTGGAACAGCAAAGGACATTCGATCGTATATACTGCCGGTTCCAGGGCTTTAGCAGCATTGGAAGTGTTGGTGCACATCCCTCTAAAAAATATAGTGCAGGATTTCTGCATTGCCACGATACATATCCCTGATAATATCGCTGTTAAAACCCTCACCCAAGAAGATTTACCGGGCAACTGGCAATCACTGACACCCTTACCGGAGCTGCAATGCATAGGTGACGAGTGGATAGATACAGCTAAATATGCCGTATTAAAAATACCATCAGTAATTATTGCAGATGAATATAATTACCTGATCAATCCGGAGCATCCGGAGGCGCAGGGAATTGTAGTAAACAGGACGCAGCCTTTTGCATTTGATCAGCGGCTGGGCAAGGGTTAGGCGCCTTCGGCGCTCTTCTTTTGCTCGCAAAGCAGCAAAGACCTATGTTTTGTTTGAACTTATTTTAAAAAGAAATGGCTGTGTCTACTGGTAGACACAGCCATTTCTTTTTAAAATATGGTAAGCACTATTCGAGTCCGAACAGTCCTTTATTGAGGAGTTGCAGTGTTCTATCTTTCAGCTGGCCGTTTACCAGGATGGAGATATTATGACGGCTGCCACCATAAGAGATCATACGCAGTGGAACTTCTTCCAGTGCATCGAACAGTTTGGTGATAATAGAAGGAGTTGCCGCCACTTCGTTACCAACGATGGAAACGATAGATTGGTGGTAATCCAGTTCCACTGTACCGAATGGCTGCAGTTCTTTCAGGATTTGTTCCAGGTGAGCCGGGTTATCGATTGTGATGGAAACAGCTACTTCAGAAGTAGTGATCATATCGATTGGTGTGCGGTATTTTTCGAATACTTCGAAGATTTTACGGAGGAAGCCGTAAGCCAGCAGCATGCGGCTGGATTTGATCTTGATAGCGATGATACCATCTTTTGCAGCCACAGCTTTTACGCCGTTACCGTTCGGCAGTTCGGTGATGATCGTTCCTTTAGCTTCCGGCTGCATGGTATTGAGCAATTTCACCGGGATGTTGAAATGCTGTGCTGGCCAGATAGAAGCCGGGTGAAGGATCTTGGCACCGAAGTACGCCAGTTCCGCCGCTTCGTCGAAAGAGAGCTGTTCGATAGGGAACGTCTTTTTCACGATGCGTGGATCGTTGTTATGCATACCGTCGATATCTGTCCAGATCTGCACTTCTTCTGCCTGGATAGCAGCACCGATGAGGGATGCAGAGTAATCAGAACCACCACGCTTCAGGTTGTCCACTTCTCCTCTTGCATTGCGGCTGATATAACCTTGTGTAATGAACAGGGTTACATTTTTATTTTTTGCAATAAGGGCAGAGAGTTTGGATTTAATTTTCGGAATTTCAGGTTCTTCGAATTCATCGATACTCATGAAATCCAGCGCCGGTAGCAGAACAGCAGAGACACCGGTTTCCTGCAGATAAGCGCAGAAAAGTTTGGTGGACAGGAGTTCACCCTGTGCCAGGATATCTTTGTTCAATGCTTCATTGAAGGAAATCTTCAGGATGATATTCAGGAATTCGAAGTGTTCATCAACGATAGCCTTTGCATCAGCACGGCCGGCGTCGGTCTTGACCAGTTCATTGCAGAAAGTACGGTAATGCTTCTCCAGCTTATCGATTTGCTGTTTAGCCTGTTCCTTATTACCTTCTGACAGTGACTGGCTAATTTCCACGAGGGAGTTAGTCGTACCTGACAGTGCAGATAGCACGACAATTTTCTGATCGTTGTCAGCGGTGATCAGCTGTGCTACCGAATGCATGCGCTCTGGTTTTCCCACGGAGGTTCCACCAAATTTTAACACTTTCATCTTGAATATAATTGTTTTGCATTGTACCTGAAATCCGGCACCAGCCTTATTTCCGGTGGTTTATATAATGATTGATTGAATTAGAAATTCAGTTTAAATTTATCAGCCACCTCCTGTAAATCTTTTACCACAGGTTCCAGCACAGGAATACCATTTTCCAGTCGATGCTGATTCATTTCTCTTTCCGGGTCGCCGGGGATGAGTACTTTTTTACCTTCTACCGGAACAGCATTGCGGAACCTGTTGATCCAGGTATCCATATGTGATTTAAATTCATCTGCGGGGCGGAAGGCGTCTACACGCATCGCACCGAAGAAATGTCCCAGTCCTTCACCTACAGGATCCGGTGCCAATGGAAGGAAACTCACAAAAGGAGGAGCCCACGGACCATAGTTGGCGCCTGAAAGCACGGCCGAAAATATATCAACAATTGCTCCCAAACAATACCCTTTATGACTTCCATGGTCGCGATCCCCGCCCAGCGGCAGTAAAGCGCCACCATTTTTCAGTTCATGGGCGTTGGTACTTGGGTTACCGTCTTTATCCTGGATCCATCCAATAGGAGCTTCCAGGTTCTTACGCTGCAGTATTTCCAGCTTACCGTTAGCGGCAGTTGTAGTGGCAAAATCAGCCACAAAGGCCGGCTGTTCTTTTGCCGGGATAGCCACTGCGATAGGATTGGTACCGAGCATACGTTCTTTGGAGAAGGTAGGCGCAACCAGCGGACTAGCGTTAGTCATGGCCATACCGATCATATCATGTTCCAGTGCCTGCATAGCATGGTAGCCGGCAATTCCGAAGTGGTTGGAGTTTTTAACACTCACCCAACCGGTACCTACTGCTTTAGCCTTTTCGATAGCTACCTGCATGGCAAATGGTGCTACTACCAGTCCGAGACCGGCATCACCGTCTACCACTGCGGTGCTGGGCGTTTCGTGTACAATGCGGATATTAGGTTTTGCATTGATACGACCTGCTTCCCAGAGGCGTACATAGCCGGAAAGGCGAGCCACACCGTGAGAGTCGATACCACGAAGATCGGCAGCTACCAGTACTTCACTGGCAAGCCTGGCATGCTCCAGGGAGCAACCCATATGGACAAACACTTCATGCGTGAATTCCAGTAAATGGTGATACGAAAATATTTTTTCCATGAGAATGATCTGAAATACTGAAATATGTTTACCAGCTTAGGCCTGAGCAGTCGGGCCTCCAAAATTCATTGGAACAGAAACAGGTTCCTGGTCCTGGATAGGGCCATGAACAGATTCGTATTTCTTGATATTTTCCAACATTGCCTTCATAAAACGTTTGGCATGTTGCGGAGTAAGTATGATGCGGGATTTTACTTTTGCTTTAGGCAGACCAGGCATTACATTCACAAAATCCACAACAAACTCTGCGTTGGAATGTGTGATGATAGCGAGGTTAGCGTATTGTCCTTCTGCCATTTCCTCACTTAACTCGATGTTAAGCTGCTGTTGTTCTTCCTGCTGATTTTCCATGATTATCGATTTAGCAGTACAAAAATATAAAAAGAGGGCTCAAATGGCCCTCTTTTTTTATTAGCGTGGAATATTACATTATGTTATACTGCGGTTGGTTCAAATTGTTGGTTGAAAAGGACGGGGTTTATTGGTATATATTCCTTTCTTATAAGCAAAAACCATGACTCCTGTAAGAGCCTGAATAATTAGTTTTCTGATGCCTGCTGCAACAGTGGGTTATATCTATTTCCCTTAGAAAAATCGATATAGCAAACAAGGCGTCTTTAAACATTCACATTAACAAGAACTATTTTTCAACTTAAAATTTTGATTTCTATTATCGAATGGTCAGGTTACAAATCCTTTTCAACAAGGTGCTACATACACGTGCTATACTCCAAAAAAACTGGCAAATAACCTTCCGGCTGTTTGTCCGGATGTTATTTCAAAATTTAGATTTTGGCTGACATCCACAAGGTAGAAAAAAATTCAAATTATTACTAGCATCCCCTTAACATTATTTTAACTTATAAGAAAGATGATTGTAATTAATTATAAATCAATAAGATAGTCGAGATTAAATTTTAGAAGTCGTAAATAAATTGCATTTGTACCTGGCTTTTTTTATTTCCGTTGATCTGGTCCCAACCGCTTCCTATGCTTGTTGAGCCTGGATAAATAACCTGACTCCAACGCCACCAGCAATTCAGATGACGGCGTATCCTCCAGTTGACATTCAGGTAATACTGCCAGCCCTGGCCATAATATTGTCCGATACTGTTTTCATACAGCACACTTTTCTCATAGGCGTAAATCCTTGCCTGGTAACCGCCGGTAGTAAAATAAACCAGCCTCAGATTACCTTTTAACGGAAACTTCCGTGGTTTTAACTGCGCATCTGTATAAAACAGCAGTCCGTTCTGATGGCTGTTTTCCTGGCTAAATCTGCTATATTCCATTCGTCCGGTAAACTGCAACTGCTTACTATACTGTATCAGCGCCTGCAAGCGAACATGCAGCAACTCCGCCGTAGCAGGCACTTTGATAGGGTTTTCAGGAACCAGTATATTCACGCCGTTTGTTTTAAAACCCGCCCTTAAAGAATAGACTGATTTTTTTGAAGGAGCATAATTAATTTGCAGTAGCCAGTCTTTCCCATCAGAGGGGTTATTAATGCCATATTTCAGCCATGGGAACCGAAAGAAATCGATGTAACTCTCTGCTGTCCAGCGGTTGGCAATTCTTGTACTGATACCGATATAGCAACCCTGTTCGTTCATGGTTTTATAACTCTCTCCAAATCCTTTACTGTAAAGGCTTTGATATGCCCGGTCATAGTTTCGGTAAACAACGGTCATATCTGCCGAAGGCGCAACACTTATTATCAAACCTTGCAGCAGGGCCATTCTGCCATTAAGATCTCTGGCTACTTCTCCGAACAGATGTGTATTACGGAGTGTGCCTGCATAGTCCAGGCTTACGTTTAGTAATTTATCACCCCGGAAATCAAACTGATTATACAATGCTACCGGCTTATATAGGCCCGGTTGCAGCTGATGCATGATGCCATTGATACCGAACTGCCAGCGGCCCATATACCGCAGTGCCGCCCCTGTGCTCAGTTGCTGTAAACTCCCACGTTTGGCCGCCTCTGTAGCGGTGCGGTGGTAGCCACTGCTGATGATAGCCGTGGCCTGCAATTCATCTGCTGCCGTATCTGCCGCTGATACGGAACCATCCAGCTTTCGCAGGGAGCCGAAAACGGTCAGCTGGTATTGCTTTCTTTTAAGGGTAATACCGGCGCCGCGAAAAAAATAGTATTCTCCTGAGCTGCTGTATGGACGCAGGATATCGCCTTCTTTTTTTACCATCATGGCACCTGCTCCTTTTCCGGCGGCATGGCTATGCCACTGTATCAGCCCCTGCCCCATGTTTACCACAAAATCTCCCAGTGCTAAAAACTGCACTGCCGGATGTATGTCTGTAAGAAAAAGATGCGCACTGTAAAAGTCGAACCCCTGGCGCTGATAGCCTTTAAACAGTGATTCTCCGGCATCTTTCTTCATGAGCACTCCATAGCTGGCATGCCTGGAGAAATTGTAACGATAGCGGATAAACAGTTTATACGGACTCCCGCTGTAGGCAGGTAAGGTGCTGTCGGTATGGCGGTATCCTTTGGAAAGCTCCAGTACACGGCTATAGCGTGTCAGCAGGGTATGCTGCCCCCTGGTAAACAGCTCAGTAAACCGGTATTGTGTTTTCAGTCCGTCGTCCAGCTGAATAAAGGGCAGTATTTTTCTGATGGTGGCCTGGTCAAAGCCGGGAACGGCCTGCAATTCATAGATACTAAGCAGGTCGCCTAACAATTGCCGGTATTTCAGCAGGGCATCGATCTGAACAGGTGTGAGCAGCCCTAAAGCCGCCCAGGTAGCCTGGTCCGCATGGTTTACCGATATGGGGTGCCGTCGTATATCATTGAGCTGCTGCCATTGTTCATCATCTTCTGTGGTACTATTGGTGGCAGCAGCTTCATTTTCCACCGACTGCTGCAATACTGCCGGCAGCTCTTCTTCCTGTGCGAAAGCCGCTATTTTCAGCAGCAGTAGCGCCAGGAACAGCAACATTATTTTCCCCATACGAAACCGATTGAAGGGGTAATACCCAGCTGCGGATGGTAAGCGGCGCCGGCATCTATGCGCAGCCAGGCTTTACGCAGCATTACGCCTATCTGTGGAAAGGCAGGTGTTGTGTGAACACTCAGCTGCAATGCCACTGCCGGCACCAGCTGCCAGATAGTAGTTACAATACCGGTTATACTATTCTCAGCATAGGTAGCCACTGCTGCCAGCAGGAACCCTTCTGATACCTGCCAGCCGCTACCTGCACTACAGCTGCGTTGCCCGTCCTGGAAAAACTGTATACCGGCCATCCAGTTACTTTTCAGCCTGTACTGAAATGCCAGGCTGGCCGTAACATTACTGCGGGAACCATACTGCCATACGTTTTGGGAATGCATCCCGAAGCTGGCACCTATGGCGACCTTACGCCCCATACTTAACCCTAAGGCACCAGTATACAGCCGCTCATTCCAATAATTATTTCCAAAATGTAACAGCTGAAAACCAGCCACCGTAAGCCCTGCAGGGAATGTTACCGCTGCTGCATACCAGGGCAATGAAGCGAGTCCGTAACGCCGTTCCGTATAGGCGGCAGCACTGAAAGCCTTGTTATCTGCCAGCCTGGAAGGATTGCTGGTACTTACCAGTGCGGAATTCATCAACGTACCATAAGAAGTTGCCTGCCAGTCAGTTGCCAATGGCTTCAACTGTGCCATCACCGGCATCGCGCAACAAAAGGAATAAAAAAGCAGGTAAAGCGTGTACAACACACGCTGGTAACGGATTAACAACAAATACATATCTCTCGGGTTAAACAAACAATTTGATCATCTGCATAAAAATAAAATAATGGGAAATGGTAAACCTTTAGCGGATGTTAATGCGGGATATTTATTTTAAAGTATTCGATTTTAGCCCCGATACCTTCAGCATCGGGTAGCTGGTTACGCGGTGGCTACCACTCAATTATTTTTTTTGTGATTTTATTCATAAAAAAATCCGGCAACCTGTGTGGCTGCCGGATTTCAGTATGTTTACCGATGGCTTAGAACAATCCGTATAACTGGGAATCAATTTTAGAAATGATTTCTCCCAGATCTTCTTCGCTTTCAGGAAATTTATTTTTATCGATATCGATAACGAGCAACGGACCTTCGGTATATTTCTCGATCCAGTTGTTATAATATTCGTTGAGACGTTTCAGATAATCGAGGCGGATATTCTCTTCATATTCGCGGCCACGTTTCTGGATCTGTGCTACCAGCGTAGGCACGGAAGCTTGCAGATAGATCAATAAGTCTGGTGGTTTTACCATCGACTTCAGCGTCTCAAAGAAATTAAAATAGTTATCGAAATCGCGTTTGGTCATCAGGCCCATTTCGTACAGGTTGGGCGCAAAGATGTGTGCATCTTCATAGATGGTGCGGTCCTGGATAACAGTTTCGCTGCCATTCTGGATTTCCAGCAGTTGTTTCAGTCGGCCGTTGAGGAAATAAACCTGCAGGTTAAATGCCCAACGCGGCATATCCTCGTAGAAGTCGTTCAGGTAAGGATTATGCTCTACATCTTCGAACTGTGGATGCCATTTATAATGCTTGCAGAGCATTTCAGTAAGGGTGGTTTTACCAGCGCCTATATTCCCTGCAATTGCTATATGTTTTACTTTTTTCTGTTTTGCCATGCTTGTGGTGATATGGTATAATTAATATTGAAAATAGCTAGTTGAGCTCAATTTTTCAATAGTATTTTATACCGATTAATTTCTTTGCCTCACTTAAAGTCTCGGATGCCCTGGCTCTCGCCTTTTCTGCACCGGCTTTCATAATTTTCTGCAGGTAGTCTTTATTTTCCTGCAGGTCTTTCGCTTTTTCACGGATAGGCGCAACAAATTTCACCATATCTTCTGCCAGCTGGCCTTTCATATCACCAAAGCGGATGGTTTGGTCATCCCAGGCTTTCGTATAGAAGTCCACTACATCAGCTGTTGAAACAAGTTTCATCAGCTCGATCAGGTTCTGTACAGATTCCGGCATAGGGCTGCCGACAATACCTGTAGCACTGTCAGTTTTAGCTTTTTTAATCTTTTTGATGATTTTATCATCTTCATCCGATAGATAGATAGTAGCCATTTCATTTTCGGACTTACTCATCTTTCCTTCTCCGTCCAGACTGGCGATACGAACCAGGCTATCACCGTAGTTGAAGGCTTCCGGTTCAGGGAACAGGTTACCATAACGGTTATTAAAGCGCTGTGCAAAGTTGCGGGCCATTTCCAGGTGCTGTCCCTGATCTTTACCAACAGGTACTTTAGACGCACGCTGGATAAGAATATCCACCGCCATTAATACAGGATAAGTCAGTAATCCTGCATTCACGTTCTGTGGCTGCAATCTTACTTTATCCTTGAATGTAGGTACTTTCTCCAGCTCACCGATATAAGCCAGCGTATTCATTAACAGGTAAAGTTCCGCGATTTCGGGAACATCACTCTGTACATAGAGTGCTACTTTTTCCGGGTCGAGGCCGGAGGCAATATTCTCAGCCAGTACGCGCATTACGTTGCCTGGTAAGTCTTTAGGATCCGGGTGCGTAGTCAGGGAATGCCAGTCTGCCACAAAAAAGTAGCAGTTAAACTCTTCCTGCATCCGAATATAATTACGGATGGCGCCAAAATAATTTCCTAGGTGTAAATAACCGGTGGGGCGAATGCCGCTTACCACAATTTCTTTTTCTGTTGCCATAACAGAGCGCAATTTATAATATCTGGCCGTTTATCCCTAATTTTGAAATGCTATCATATTTACCATTTATAATTCATTATCTTTTCGTTTAATTTGATTATGGAAGTCAACGACACACTGGTACAGCAATTGGCGGATCTTTCAAGACTGGAATTTAGTGCGGAAGAAAAAAAAGAATTTACCGGTGACCTTCAGCGGATGATCTCTTTTGTGGATAAACTCAATGAGCTGGATACAACGAACGTACAACCGCTGCTCCACCTGACAGAAGATTATAATGTTTTCAGAGAAGATGTTGTAACAGGTTCAATATCAAGAGAAGAGGGGCTGAAAAATGCGCCAGACGCCACTGAAGAATATTTCAAAGTGCCTAAAATCATAAAGAAATAACCCTACATGCAAAAGTCCGTCATTCATCTGGAAGATATAAGAAAGAGCTACTTTCTTGGTAAAAATGAACTCCCCATTCTGAAAGGAGTGTCATTAGACATTTACCAGAATGAATACGTAGCGCTGATGGGGCCTTCCGGCTCCGGCAAATCTACGCTCATGAATATTCTTGGCTGTCTGGATAGCCCTAGTGCGGGCACCTATATCCTTAGCGGCCAGGATGTCAGCAAAATGGACGATAATTCCCTGGCAAGGGTACGTGGTCAGGAAATCGGGTTTGTATTCCAGCAGTTCAACCTCATGCCGAGGCTGACAGCGCTGGAAAACGTAGCGATTCCGCTGATCTACCAGGGTGTAAATAAAAAAGAACGCCTGGAAAAGGCCTATGCCATGCTGGAGAAGGTAAAACTTTCAGATCGTTCTCACCACAAGCCCAATGAGCTGTCCGGCGGTCAGTGCCAGCGCGTTGCCATTGCACGTGCCCTCGTAAACGACCCTTCCCTGATACTGGCCGATGAGCCTACCGGTAACCTGGATACCAAAACATCCATAGAAATTATGGAGATCTTCGGTAGTATCCACTCCTCCGGTAATACCGTCGTGCTGGTTACCCACGAAGAAGACATCGCAGACCATGCACGCCGGATTATCCGCCTGCGCGACGGTGTCATCGAATCAGATAAAGTCAATGTAAAACAGGTGGTAGTATAAGCTATCATCTTTCTACAATATTTAAAAGGAAGGACCGCCGGCTCAGGCAGTCCTTCCTTTTATTTTTTACTTAATTTTAGTTTATGAAGATATATACCAAAACCGGAGATAAGGGCAGAACTTCCCTTATCGGAGGTACCAAAGTGCCCAAAAGCAATATCCGCATCGATGCCTACGGTACCGTGGACGAGCTGAACTCCTATATCGGCCTGGTAAATGATTATACAGCCGATCCGGACACCAAAAACCTGCTGCGCGAAATACAGGACCGCCTCTTTACCGTTGGCGCCGCCCTGGCCTGCGATCCGGAGAAAGAAACCAAACTGAAAATCCCGGACCTTCACGAAGAAGATATCACCCTGCTTGAAAAAGCCATTGACAGTATGAATGAGGAACTGCCACCGATGAAGTTCTTTGTGCTGCCTGGTGGCCACGTGGCCGTATCTACCTGTCATATCGCCCGCTGCGTTTGCCGCCGCACAGAGCGTATCTGCGTAGGTATGCAGGAGCTCGAAATGGAAGTATCGCCACTGGTGCTCAAATACCTCAACCGCCTCAGCGACTACCTCTTCGTGCTGGCACGCTGGACAGGGCACAAACTGGGCGCCGAGGAAATACCATGGAAACCACGAGTTAGCTAACATTTTCATAATTTCGTTGCATGTTTACAGGAATCATAGAAACACTAGGAGAAGTAATGACTACCAGACAGGAAGGCGGAAACCTGGTCATTACTATACAATCAGCCCTCGCAGCTGAACTGAAAATAGATCAAAGCGTATCTCATAACGGTGTTTGCCTCACCGTAACTCATATAGATGCAGATAATTATACCGTAGTTGCCGTGGCGGAAACGCTGGAAGTAACCAACCTGGGTACCCTCACTCCCGGCCAGAAGGTAAACCTGGAACGCGCCATGGTATTCAATGGCCGTATCGACGGACACCTGGTACAAGGCCACGTTGATGCTACCGGTCAGTGTATTTCCCGCACATCGCAGGATGGCAGCTGGTTATACCGCTTTAAATTCCCCGCTGAATTTGCAGGACTGATCGTGGAAAAAGGCTCCATCTGCATGAACGGAATCAGTCTCACCGTTTTTGATGTAACCCATGATGAGTTCTCCGTAGCCATCATCCCTTATACTTACGAATTCACTAATATTCAATACATACAGCCAGGAAGTATTATCAATCTTGAATTTGATATCCTCGGCAAATACGTGGCACGTCAGATGTCCGTACGCATATAAATTTTCTTGTGTTGAAAAAATTAATCTCAGGTATATTTTTCCTCGTACCGCTGCTGGCGTTGGGTCAGCAGCGGGCCCTGGTAACCGTACAGGCTTCCTGCGACCCCAATGCCGTCCCGGAACTATATAACAGCGTACCACTGGAACTAAAGCTGATATACAGCGACAGCACTTCAGAAAACGTCAACAGCAACAGAAAATCAGGAAGGTGGAATAAACTGAATGTCCATACCAGCAACGGACAGATAAACAACGGCCTGTTAACTTTTGACCGTGCACAACTGGTAAAGGATAATTATACGATAACGCTGGAAGTGAGTCCTTCCGGCGAAAAGCCCGTCACTACTACCCTACAGCTCCCACGCCTCACAGGCATGCGTTTCAATCACTATGCAGATAGTCTCAAAAGAAATATCCATTTCTATCTGAATGTAGAAGGAAAATTCAGTACAGGAAAAATTCTGCCATTAGATACTTCGGCAGTAAGATTTAAAACATCCGCAGGAAAAATAATCGGACAAGATCTCCTGTTGGACATACAAGACACAACAAAAATAATACAGGTAGAAGCCTGGTACAAACTCAATCCCAGTCTTTATCTTATCACAAATATCCCGGTAAAGCAAATCAACGATTAATTAAATCAGCATCCTGGATTTAAGCTCCAGGTATTTATTCACCACATTTACGGTGAGATTTTCAGGAGGAGTTAATATAGTTAGGATACCATACTTAGATAATTCCTTAGCAATTAATTTTTTATCATAGGCAAACTGCTGGGCAATGGTTTGTTTATAAATCTGTTCCATATCGTGTGCCAGTTCTTCCGTCACTTTCTTCAGCTCTGTATTTTCGAAAAACACAACCAGTAACAGGTGGTACCTGGCCAGTTTTCTCAGATAAGGTAATTGTCTTTGCAGGCCAGACATAGACTCAAAATTGGTGAACAGTACCAGCAGTGAACGTTGCGACAAACGGCTACGCAGCTGTATATTCAGTGTTTCATAATCACTCTCCTGCCATTGCGTTTCCTGTGCATACAAGGCCTCCAGGATATTATTCAGCTGCACCATTTTGCCGGAAGCCGGCACCATTTCCATTTTCTTTTCCGTAAAAGTGATCAGTCCACATTTATCACCTTTGCTCAAGGTAATATTGCTGAACACCAACGAGGCATTAATAGCGTAATCCAGCAGCGACAAGCCATTGAAAGGCATGCGCATATTTCTGCCTTTATCGATTACACAATACACCTGCTGGCTTTTTTCTTCTACAAAATTATTTACCATCAATGTGTTCGTACGGGCCGTAGCTTTCCAGTTGAGCATACGCACATCATCTCCCTTAGTATAGGTTTTAATATGATCAAACTCCATACTATGGCCAATCACTCTACGTTTATGCACGCCCGTATGATCACGTTGATTCAGAAAGGCATGCAATGTATAGTTGCGGAGCTGCAGAAAGCTGGGATAAACGCCTACATCTGCTTTATTATCTGTAATAAATCTCCTGGTAATCAAACCCAGTGCAGTACTGACAAAAATATTCGTATGTCCGAATGCATAGACGCCACGTTCTACCGGCCGCAGTGCATATGAAAAATCATGCGTTCCCCCGGCGGCTACTTTTGCTGACAACTGGAAATTCCTTTCCTGGAACTGCACAGGTAATTCTTCCAGCAACACCAGCGATACCGGGAAGCTGTAGCCATTACTCACATGTAGTTTTACCGGGTTTTCATCTCCGTTACTCAGCCTGTTTGCGAGCTCTCTTGTAGCACTAACCGTAGTGGCAGATCTGAAAAACAACAGGCTGAAATCTATCAGCAACATTACCGCTGCCAATGCCAGGTACAATACAGCAACCGTGAACACACCATGGATAAAAAATGCTACCAGGAAAAGGAGCACATTTATTCCCCCAAGCAGGTATAACCTGTTGTTAAAAAATAAAGCCTGATATAAGTTTTGTTTTACAGCGCCTGGCATCTGGTACAGTGTTTAATTATCTCGGAACTTCAATCGTTTTTACGATCTGATCAATCACATCATCGGTGGTAATACCTTCCATTTCTCTTTCAGGAGTAAGGATAATACGGTGGCGCAGCACGGGTTTCACCATAGACACCACATCTTCCGGAATGACAAAATCCCTGTTGCTCATCGCTGCCTGTGCTTTGGCACAATTCATAATTGAAATGGAAGCGCGTGGCGATGCACCCAGGTATAAAGAGTGATGCTCACGGGTTGCGTGAACGATAGAAGCGATAAAACGCAGCAGCTTTTCATCTACGCGTACCTGACGTACCTGTTGCTGGAAATGCAGCAGCTGTGCGGCTGTCAGCACTTTATCTACGGCAGCGGTAATATTTGTCGCATCTTCCAGGTTGTTCATGCCGGTAAGTATCGCTATTTCGTCCTGCAGGTCAGGATATTTCACTTCTATTTTAAAGAGAAATCGGTCCAGCTGAGCCTCCGGCAAACGGTAGGTTCCTTCCTGTTCGATAGGGTTTTGCGTAGCCACTACCATGAAAGGTTTATCCAGCACATAGGTGTGACCATCATTGGTAATCTGGCGCTCTTCCATCACTTCAAACAATGCCGACTGTGTTTTAGCCGGGGCACGGTTGATTTCATCTATCAGTACCAGGTTGCTGAATATCGGCCCTTTTTTATATTCGAATTCTCTTGACTGCGGATTAAAAACGGATGTCCCCAATACATCGGCAGGCATGAGATCAGGTGTGAACTGTATACGTGAGAAATCAACATCAATGCATTGTGCCAGCAGTTTGGCAGTAAGGGTTTTTGCCACGCCAGGCACGCCTTCGATCAGGACATGTCCCTGCGACAGCAGCGCCGTGATCAGTAGGTCTACCATCTGTGGCTGGCCCACAATCACTTTACCAATCTGGTCCCTGATGGCTTCCACCCCTGATTGTAAAGTGGACAGGTCTGTTCGTGGCTGGAAGGTATTGATATCCATTTTATTTTGTATTTAGATAAAAAAGTTGAATGCTTCGGTATAATTCTCTTACAAATTCTGCATCGATATAACCATGCTGTTGTACGTTGTTGATCAGCCTTACCAGCCGCTTCGCCTCCTCTTCTGAAACAGCCGTTTTCTTGCTGAGCAGTATGGCAAAATCTCCATCCAGTGTATTCGTATTGAGGTAATAACGGGAACGAATATACTCCAATACATGCACCACCATCTTATGGGAGATATTTACGTGATCATGCTGCTGGTAATACAGCTGCCCGATCGTGTCAACGAACTCCAATGAGGCATTGGTAACTGCCGGTTTGATCGGGATAATTCGCTGACGGCGCTTGCTTTCAAAACCTACATACAGCAACATCAACGCAAGCGTCAGCCATAATGCCCATCTTATTGCAGGATAACGTAGCAACACCTGCCATTCTGAAAAGTCATCGTTACGCGGCCCGAGCTGTGTGTTGTAGAAGTCGTCCCAGTATAGGTTTTCCGCTACTTCGTCCATATAACTCATCTGGATGGAAAGCGCTTCAGCATTGTTATTATGAAGTAGAAAATAATTTGTGAAGGTATAAGGGTTCAGTAAAATAAATATCCTCCCATTACCATATCTCATTCTCACAAAATTAGGATGATCATGTGGGGAGTAGCCTAATACCCTTGTCAGACTGGTATCTGCCTTCGTAAAATAACGCTCCAGGACTGGTCCTTTATAGCGATACGTTTTGTTGATATCATTCAATGTATCGATATATTGCTGAGAGCCCGGCATCACTACACCACCATCCTCCATCAGACTGGTCACTATTCCCAGTTTGTCATTCAGCTGCTGATCTATCCTGTTGGCAGCAATAAACAATTCATTTCCAGCCTGTACATATTCCAGCAGATCGGTCACATCCTGCTTAGAGAGAAACAATTGATTGGCAACGATGATATACGCGTTTCCTGTTCTTTTCAGCTGTTCATCTTTTTTATAGGAAACCGAAAAAGGCTTGGTTACAATCTGTACCGGGTTATTACTGAAAAGAGATGGTAATAACTGAAAGGCACTGTAAGCGCCACCGGCTTCCTTGTCCTTGCTGGAAAAGCTGGGATGGCTCATATCCGTGCTGTGCTTCGCTTCGTCTCTGTTATTGGAAGAAGTAAGTACCAGCAGGATGACCAATAAACCAACAACAGCTCCCGCTATGTAATAAAACTTTTTACTCACCAGCTTTGCTTATTTGATGGTTAAAGACCTTGAATTGTTCCAGCATTTTTTCAAATTCGTGTTGACTGATATCAAACCCACCGTACCAGACATATTCATAATCCATCGTCAGGATAGAGAAGTCGGCATAATACGGTGTATTTTTCAGGGAACGTACATATTCCTTGTTGGTCCTGTCTTTTGCCAGTTTAATCATATGGGCATCGGCGAGCAGGAACAGCAGGTGCAGGTATGACCAGCGAATCGCCTGGCGTATATCATTTTTCGAAACGGCTTCCTGAATTTTCCGTTCGTACTCATTGGTACTGTGTAATTCCTCTTCAGGCGCCTCTTCCTTTAAAGCACCTACTACCAGTGGTTTCCGGAAGAAAGACAAACCATTTTTGCTCATATATCTGAAAAGCAGATAACCAATAACAGCCAGCAACAGCCCTAGCAGCACCCATCTGAAAATATAGATATGCGCCAGTACATACAGGTATATTGCACTTAGGATCAATGAGCTCCAGCTGGTGTCTGTATCTTTTTCACTGCTATCAGCATATTTAAGGTCTTTATCTTTTTTCAGGGAAGCTAATTTCTCTGCGGAAACGGGACGCTCGTTGTAATTCGGGAGCCCTACCGGTTCATCCATGGAAGAATACTGGCTATCGATGACCATCCCTGCACTGTCGGTGTCAGTTGCAATCGGGCGGGCTACTATCTCCTCGTCCTCTGCCAAACTATCTGCGGCGGTACTGTCTTCCGGTATTTCGCTGAGTGGACTTAAGCCAGATCCGTCATTAGTGGCAGCTTTATTAAACTCCTTTCTCAGGTCTTTGTAATGTGCCTTGAGGCTATCCTGCGCACGGACTTTGGCCGGTACGGTCAGCATACAGATGCAGCAGCTCAGCAGGATAAAGATGTTTTTCAATTTCATTCGTGCGGTGCAGCTGCTATTTTATGGGTGATCAAAACTTCTCCTTTATCTCCCAAAGAATATCCTTTTTTATGTAAGATGATAGGATATAAAATGAAATAATATACAATAGCGGCCAGCGAACCTGCTAATATCAACAGACTCACCAGCAACGGCATGTGATTGTGTCGTGTTACAAAGGATTCCAGGAACGCCGCTACCAGGAAGAAAGGGACTAGTGCCACCATGATTTTCACACCGTCTTTGGCGGCCCTTTTCAGGGAATCAGAACGTTTATAGGTACCCGGAAACAAAATACTGTTGCCGAGTATTAGTCCGGCACAACCGGATATAACCAGACTTGAAAGCTCGATGGTACCGTGTATCATCACTACCAGCACTGCTTTCCATCCGAGGCCATGCGACACAAACAGGTAATGAAAGGCGCCAATCATTATACCATTTCTGAATAACATCCATAATGTTCCCAGGCCTAAAAATATACCCAATACGAAGCAGGCGATGGAAACATAGATATTATTGTAAGCGATAGACAGGAACATATATAATTCTCCCCTGCTGTTATAAACACCGAAAGGGTCGCCATTGGCGATATTCTTCTCCGTCATGTTGAGGTATTCGTCTCCGAGTACGCCACGAACAAAGGTTTCATCATGTGCTGCCGAAAAGGTGCCTATCAGACAAAAAACAGCAAAGAAGCAGAATGCATAAAGTAAAGTTTTATGGTATTTCCTGAAAAGTAGCGGCAGCTCAAATTTGAAGAATAGAAGAAATCTTCCCGTATCTTCTTTTTTATGCTGATAGATACGTTGAAAGATGCCGGCAGCAATGCCGTTGATATAGCGTGTTACTTTACTGAAGCTATAAAAAGTTTTAGCGTATGCGAGGTCGTCCAGGATGGAAACGAAGCGCTCGGACATTTCATCCGGGTTATCAGTTGGTTCTTCCTGGTACTTCTTCCAACGGGCTAAATTTTTCTTGATAAAAAGAGATTCTCTCATACCGGATCCTGCTGTTTTATGCTCTCCTCCATAAGCGGTGTACAGTAGCGGATTTCCGCGATACAGGTACAGGCACGTAGGCTGGAATATGGAACAATATATAAACAATTGTGTAGATTTGAGAATGAACACAATAAAAATTCCTACTTCCTTTAATATTGATCTCGAGTTTGAGGCAGCGGATATTGGCCTGCGTTTTATTGCATGGCTGATAGATTTAGTCGTGAGAGCAATATTTGTATGGATCTTTTATACCATGTTCGGAACCTTTGATATGACAGACGGCGCCTTTTCTGCTGTTACGCTGCTGTTTGTAACACTGCCGGCATTGCTTTATCCGCTGTTATTTGAGTTATTTATGAATGGGCAGACACCGGGAAAAAAGGTAATGCAGATCAAAGTGGTAGGGCTGATAGGGAACACGCCTTCAACGAGTCAGCTCCTGACCCGTTGGTTTTTCCGCATCATAGAACAGCCATTTTTCTTCTTTGCTGTTATTCCTGTGATTAGTATCGTCAGGTCACCGTTGAAGCAGCGTGTGGGAGATATTGCAGCAGGCACGATCGTTATCAGTACCAAACAGAAAGGTAAAATTGAAGATACCATCTTCCGTAATATCAATTACGAAGGATATACACCAAGTTTTCCAGAGATCATGCGGTTGTCTGACAGGGACATGAATAAAATCAAGGAGTTGCTAGACCGCGCTTTAAGCGGTGATGACATGCTTGCAAGTCGTGTGGCCAACAGGGTAAAAGATGTGTTGAAGATCAGCAGTAATTTACCGGACACTATGTTTTTGGAAACGGTGCTGAATGATTACAACTATTATACGACCTTTGAAAAGTAGTTCCAGCAAGCCTTTCAATACATTATAAAAATAAATATTCTAACCAAAACCGCACGTCTGGCGGGCCTTGGAGGATGTGTCGGAAAAAAAATTTCAAGAAAAGTTCTATAAAATTTGGATTTACAACACATTGTATTACCTTTGCATCGGCAAGTCTTATACGACCAGCTCCTGCTGAACTCCCCCAGGACAGGAATGTAGCAAGGGTAGGTGGTTGAAGCGGTGCGATATAAGTAACTTGCCTTTTTTTTTCTCTTTTTAAAAGGTCATTAGTCGCTGTCAATAGTCAGCTGGTTTATTCTCACCTCCTTTCCTAATGACAGTTGCTCCGCACGCACACAAGCTCTCAGAACTTTAATTTAACATAGTATGAAATTCTTTATTGATACAGCTAATCTGGCGCAAATACAGGAGGCTCACGATCTCGGTATCCTGGATGGTGTAACAACCAATCCATCTCTGATGGCAAAAGAAGGTATTAAAGGTGAAGCTGCTATTCTGAAGCATTACAAAGACATCTGCGAAATCACCGAAAATGGTGACGTGAGTGCAGAAGTACTTTCTACGGATTTTAAATCCATTATCGAAGAAGGACAGAAACTGGCGGCTATTCACCCGAACATCGTGGTGAAAGTTCCTATGATTAAAGACGGCGTGAAAGCAATCAAATGGTTCACCGACAACGGTATCAGAACCAACTGTACCCTGGTATTCTCTGCAGGTCAGGCTATCCTGGCTGCTAAAGCAGGTGCAGCTTACGTTTCCCCATTCATCGGTCGTATCGATGATACCAACTGGGATGGCGTTGAACTGATCGCTCAGATCGCTCAGATATATAGCGTACAGGGTTTCAAAACTGAAATCCTCGCAGCATCCATCCGTAGCGCACTCCACATCGTGAAATGTGCTGAAGTAGGTGCCGACGTATGTACCTGTCCGTTAGACTCTATTCTCGGCCTGCTGAAACATCCTTTAACGGATATCGGCCTGGCTAAATTCCTGGAAGATGCCAGGAAAATGTAATCGCAATATTTTTTAGATGGTGTATCCCCGGTGCAGAGATGTACCGGGGATTTTTTTTGCGCGCAAAGCAGCATAAGAGGCAAAGTACGCAAAGGATTACGTCTTGTTGTTTGTAAGCAGAATGTTTTGTTATTATAGCAAAAACAAACAAATATCTTTTTTCCATGTTGTACTAAAAAAGAACGCAAACAAGAAAAAGGCGCCGGAGGCGCAACTTTGCGCACTTTGTTCCTTTGCGTTCTTTGCGAGAAAAACATACACCATGGGAAAATACATTCTGGCGCTGGACCAGGGCACTACCTCCTCCCGCGCAATAATTTTTGATAAAAACGGAGCCATTACCGCTGTTGCACAAAAAGAATTTAAACAGATTTTCCCACAGGCAGGATGGGTTGAACATGACCCCATGGAAATATGGACCACCCAGGCCGGCGTTGCCGGTGAAGCCATACTCCGCGCCAATTGTACCGGTGAAGATATCGCCGCCATCGGCATCACCAACCAAAGAGAAACGACCATCGTATGGGAAAGAAAAACAGGTAAACCCGTCCATAACGCCATCGTGTGGCAAGACAGACGTACCGCCGATTACTGCAATCAACTTAAAAAAGAAGGCAAGGAAGAAATGATCCGTGATAAAACGGGATTACTCATAGACGCCTACTTCTCTGGTACTAAAATAAAATGGATCCTCGACAACGTTCCCGGCGCCAGAGAAAAAGCCGAAAACGGTGAACTCGCCTTTGGTACCGTCGATTCCTGGATCGTTTGGAATTATACCCGTGGCAAACTACACATCACGGATGTCAGTAATGCCTCACGTACACTACTCTTCAATATTCACGATCTCAAATGGGATGAAGAACTACTGCAGCTCTTTAATATCCCTGCCAGCATGATGCCGGATGTACGGCAATCCAGCGAGGTATACGGTGAAACAGAAGCCACACTCACTCCCTTTAAAATAAAGCTGGCTGGCATTGCCGGCGATCAGCAGGCTGCCCTCTTCGGACAGCTCTGCACCGAACCAGGTATGATCAAAAATACCTACGGCACCGGATGCTTTATGGTACTCAATACCGGTGAAACACCTAAAAAATCTAAAAATAATCTGCTCACTACCATCGCCTGGAAAATTGATGGGAAAGTCAGTTACGCCCTTGAAGGCAGTATCTTCATCGGTGGAGCCGTAGTACAGTGGCTCCGCGATGGCCTGGGCATTATCAGGCACTCCGCCGATGTGGAAAAACTCGCTGCCACGGTGCCGCACAGCGACGGTGTTTACCTTGTTCCCGCTTTTGCCGGATTAGGCGCCCCTTACTGGAACCAATATGCACGTGGCACTATGGTTGGACTCACCCGTGGCTCCACGGCCGCACATATTGCCAGGGCGGCACTGGATGCCATCGCCTACCAGACCATGGACGTGCTAAAAGCCATGGAAGCCGATACCGGTATGAAAATCGAAGAATTAAGGGTGGATGGCGGCGCTACCAGCAATAACCTGCTGATGCAGTTCCAGGCAGATATCCTCAATATCAGGGTAGTAAGGCCCAATATCACCGAAACAACAGCCCTTGGCGCAGCCTACCTCGCCGGACTGGCTGTTGGCTTCTGGGACAGCATTGAAACCATCGCCAAACAATGGCAGATAAATGCCACGTTCGAACCAGCCATGGAAGACCATACCAGAAAAGAACTCTACAAAAACTGGCAGCGAGCCATACATGCAGCGCAAGCCTGGACAGAATAACACGAACCAATTACTGACTCATTAAATTCGCACTATGTCACCATTCCTGGCAGAAATTGTTGGAACAGCCTTCGTTATTCTTCTCGGAGATGGCGTGGTTGCCAATGTGGTCCTCAAAAACTCCAAAGGCAACCAGGGCGGATGGATCGTTATCACCATGGGCTGGGCTATGGCCGTATTTGTTGGCGTGTATTGCACCGGCCGTTACAGCGGCGCCCACCTCAATCCCGCTGTCACTTTTGCACTGGCGATAAAAGGTGACTTTCCGTGGACATCTGTCCCCGGATACCTGCTCGCACAAATGCTCGGCGCCATGACCGGCGCAACCGGAGTATGGCTCTGCTACAAAAAACAATTTGACATTACGACCGATAAAGGCGCAATTTTAGGCACTTTCTGCACCGCGCCGGCCATACGTAGTGTCTGGTATAACTTCCTGACCGAATTCCTGGCTACTACCGCCTTTATCCTGGCTATCCTCTATATCAGTAAGCCAGCCGTTGGCATCGGCTCCCTGGATGCCCTCCCTGTCGCATTTCTGGTGCTTGCCATTGGCCTCTCCCTCGGTGGACCTACCGGTTATGCCATCAACCCCGCCCGCGACCTGGGGCCACGTATTATGCATGCAATACTGCCTATCCCCTCCAAAGGCAGCAGCGACTGGGCCTACGCCTGGGTTCCTCTCCTTGGTCCACTCGCCGGAGCCGCCTTCGCCACAATAATTTTTTCTTTACTAAAATAAAATCCCTGAACTTTGTGTACCAAATACACATTTAAAGTTTCATTTTTTTCTGAAACTTTAGTAACTTTGAAAACAATAACGATAGCATTGGATTTGCTGGATGTTATAATGTAGGATACAATGAATCAGATATCTCTCTTTAAAATCTAACTTATGAGTCTCAACATTCCGGAAACGAAGAACCCAAGGGTAGTAATAGTAGGTGGTGGCTTTGGAGGTATTAATCTTGCTAAACACCTGAAACACGCTCCCGTTCAGGTTGTATTGCTGGACAGGAACAATTATCACCTGTTTCAGCCTTTGTTGTACCAGGTATCTACTGCAGGCCTGGAACCGGACAGTATCGCTTTCCCTTTACGTGGCATATTCCGCAAACAGAAAAACCTGGTATTCCGCATGGCGGAAGTAACCGGTATCCGTGCAGAAGAAAATATCCTGGAAACAGGTATCGGAGAATTGCACTACGATTATCTCATTTTCGCAACCGGCAGCAACACCAACTTCTTCGGTAATAAAACGATAGAAGCCAATGCTATCGGCATGAAATCTCTTATCGAAGCGGTGCAGATCAGGAATTATGTGGTGAAACAATTTGAAGAAAGTCTGCTCCTCACTGATCCTGAACAAATCAAAGCTAAACTCAACTTCGTAATGGTAGGCGGAGGCCCTACCGGCGTAGAATTAGCCGGTGCTTTCGCTGAATTACGCAAATATATCCTCCCTAAAGATTATGCTTCCATTCCTCAAAATCTGATGAATGTTTACCTGATCGAAGCAGGGCCTCGACTCCTGGCCTCTTTCAGCGAACAGACATCTCAAAAAACTTTGAAAAGTCTGGAAGAACTGGGTGTGCGTGTAATGCTTTCTACCGGTGTAAAAGAGTATGATGGTAAAACCGTCACTTTAAGTACCGGAGAACAGATCCAGTCACACTCCCTGTTATGGTCAGCTGGTGTGAAAGGCGTACCGGTGCACGGTTTGCCACAGGATATTATTCTGCCAAACGGCCGTATCCTCGTCGATGACTTCAACAAGCTGAAAGGCTTCAAAAATGTTTATGCTATCGGTGATATCGCCCAGATGACCAATGATCCACGCTTCCCTAAAGGGTATCCGATGGTAGCGCAGGTTGCGATCCAGCAGGGTGTAAATCTGGCTAAAAATATTTTACTGGAAATGAATGGAAAAGTAGAAAAGCCTTTCCATTATAAAGACCTCGGCAGTATGGCCACCATTGGTAGAAACCGCGCTGTTGCTGAGTTTGCAGGCATCAAAATGAGCGGCTTCCCTGCCTGGGTGGTTTGGATGATCGTTCACTTAATGAGTCTGCTCGGGTTCCGTAACAAACTGGTGGTATTTATCAACTGGTTCTATCGTTACTTTACCTTCGAACGTGGTACCCGTATTATCATCAAACGTGGTGCTGCCAACATCGTGAAACTACGGCAAACAGTAGCTTCTTAAATACCAGCAACTTGAATTATTTGAAAGCTGTAGCTTCGCTACAGCTTTTTTTGTTCCGCCCTTCGGGCAGTGGAGGCTTTCATCACCTGCTATTTTTATGCAGATGATTATTTTCTATTCAGAATTGTATTCAAAGTAATCGTCGATACCAGCTGATCTATCCTCGTACCAAGTGATCTGTAATACAGTAATATCGTATAATTATTCTCTGTTTCCCAGTAATCACCTTCTGTCAGCGCAGTACTGAATTTACCGGCAGGATCACGCTGATCAATCAATCCATAGATATAATTGTAATACCCCTGTTTCAGCAATAAAGTACATTCGTATGCCCGTGTCTGTGGATTGTATTTCATCCTGTTCAGGTCATTCGTTTCATAGTTGGTAAACTCTCCGAAAATGTACATATCATAGCCGGCATAAGGTTCCGGCGATGAAAAATTAAAATGCACAGACGCATAATCTCCTTCAAAATTAGGGTCGTAATCGTCCAGCGTAGCCAGGTAGTATTTACCGTTTATATCTTTAATAAACTGGTATATTTTATCGGCCCTCTCTACATCCGGTTGCGCATATACGTCGGTACTGTTGGTATGGTATTCCGTATGTTTCACGCGCTCTGTCTGGAGGCGGAAACTTCGCAGATCTATCCAGCGAAACTCTTTACCGCCGGGAATTACACAATCTACTTCTGTATTATATTTAATAACATTATTGTTGATAAACTGCGGACGCGGATTCACCACTGCATTATCCCAGCGGCCATTCTGGAGGATCACCACTTTAATCTGGTCAAAAGGATTAGGGATATTGAGTGCGCCCATATTTACCTCAAAGTTCACTTTCTGGTGCGTGCGGAATAATTTAGGGCTCACCGGCTGCTGAATATAACCGGCAATACCGGCTTTATTGTCTACCACCATCATCCTGCGGGTAAACGCCAGCTGCGTGGTATCGCTGTCCAGGTAAACCTTCAGGAGATAATTCCCGGATTTGATCGGGAAGCTATTACCGCCCGGCAATTGCGCACTATAGTGTGTATAACGCTGAAAAGCAATGCTGGACATCTTATAGTTCTGTATCCTGATCTCAGAGAATCCACGGAGATATTCCAGCTGGTTCACCTGAGCCGGCGACCAGTCTGCATTACAGAGTACAAAAGTATAATAGTAACTCTTTACATCATTGTCCATATCATCAAAAGCCAGCTCCAGCTGCTCCGAAGAGCCCAGGGTAATCATGGGCAGACTTAGCGGGTCGCCCGCCTGGTTCAGCTTTACAGACTTAATATTACTTTGATAAACGTGGTCAGGTGTAATGGCTAATTCCTGGGCCTTTAAAACTGAGGGCAACAGTGCAGCATACAGGAGCGCCAACATCAATAGTGCTTTACGCATACTCGGAATTTGATCGGATGGAAGTTACGACTATTTTAAGATTTTAATCCCCGCTTATTTCTAACGTAATGGATTAAACGCCCGCCACCAGCAATTATTTTAATGACATTTCAATTAATATAATTACTTTAAACAGTACCTTTATTTCTAAATAAACACCTGAAATATTAATGCGCTTACCAAGTTTTATTGCCCGCAGGATAGCTTTTAACAAGAGTTCTTCCTTCTCTGGATTCATTATCAAAATAGCCATAGCAGCTACTGCTGTTAGTGTGGCTGTCATGATCCTGGCAATCGGATTGGTAAACGGCTTCCAGGAAGTTATTCAGGGGAAAATCTTCGATTTCTGGGGAAATATACTGATCAACCAGTATCAGCCCAATGCAGGCCCGCTAACCCAGGAAAAACCCTTCGACTACGACAGTACACTCGTCAGAAATATCCGCCAGCTTCCCGAAGTGAAGTCCATCAACAGCTATGCTACAAAATCTGCTATCGTTAAAGCCGATAAAGAAATTGACGGAGTAATATTCAAAGGCGTTGGTAAAGACTATAACTGGGAATCCCTGAAAAGGTTCATTGTGGCCGGTAATATTCTGCAATACAACGACAGCACCTTCGCCCCCGGCGTAATCCTCAGCAGCAGCATCGCCAACGACCTTAACCTGAAAGTCAATGATAAAGTGATCATCTACTTTATTCAGGGCGGCGGACAATCGCCAAGAGCCAGAAAACTAACGGTAACGGGTATATACAAAACAGCGATCGAGGATTATGATAAAACCTATATCCTGGGTGATATCAACCTTATCCGCCGCCTCAACGACTGGGACCCGCAACAGATCGGCGGCTACGAAATCGCGGTTAAAGACTACCACCAAATGGACTCCACCGCTAAGTACATCGATGAAAATATGCTCAGCGGCGACCTCTTCACCCGCACCATCGCAGACATCTACCCTAATATCTTCGACTGGCTGAAACTCCAGAACAAGAATAAATATATCATCCTCATTATCATGACCATCGTGGCGGCGATCAACCTCGTCACCGCACTGCTGATACTCATCCTGGAAAGGACCAACATGGTAGGCATCCTCAAGGCACTGGGCATGCGCAACTGGTCTATACAGAAAATCTTTACCTGGCACGCAGCCTATATCATCACCATTGGCATCGCCATCGGGGATTTCGTCGGGCTTTCACTGGCCTGGCTGCAACAGACATATGGCCTCTTCAAACTCCCCGAAGACACCTACTACATGCCTGTTGCTGCCGTATCGCTCTACTGGTATGAAGTGGTGGCGATCAATGCAGGTACCTTACTCATATGCATCTGCATACTTTTGCTACCTTCATTGATCATCCGCAAAATCACGCCGGTTAAAGCAATCCAGTTCAAATAATTATTTATTTTTTAGTACTACGTACATAGTCTTTCAGGTAACTGCACTCATTGTAAACATCCTGGTAGAACCGTGTTTCTTTATAATTGGCCGCCAACGGCTGGAAATAACGGTTACGTATCAACGCAGCATAAAACAGTTTGCTATCAGTCATCGGTGCAATATGTTTCTGTGAGCTACGTGCTGCCAGATACAGGCATTTGGCTCTAAATTCTTTATCTGTAGCGGCCTGCGCTGCCTTCGCATAAAATATTTCTGCATCATAACAACCAAAATACTGGCGGTCAAAAGGATCCTTCTCGCAAGCTGCACTGTACCACTCTGTTGAAGGACGGAAATCCTTCATGAAATACCAGGTCTGGCCATAGTAAGAGGTGCTGAACATCGCATTACCCAGCTCATAGTATACTTTAGCATCTACAGGCTGCGTTTTTGTCTGCCCCAGCAGCTTCACTACCCTTTCACAAAACTGCGAAATCGTAATAGGCGTCTTACGGCCGGCAACCGCTGTATCTTCTCCAAAATCCTGCAGCTGTGCATAAAATACCTGGTAACTCACCGGTTGTTTTTTCGCCGGCACTTTCTTCAGCCATGGTAAAGCATCTGTGAAGTTATGCACCCGCATGTATGCAGTACCTATCAGCAAGTCCATATTCAGGTTATCCGGGAAGAAGCCCGCCAGGTACTTATCATAATCTGTTTTTGCCGGTTGTTTCAGGAAGTCGTTCAGCTGTATCAGCTGTGCCGCATTCATATGATTACCAATCATTTCGCTGGCATCATACGGAGTATTACCACTGTGCAAAGAGTCACAACGGCCACGGATCAACGCTTCTTTCATTAACTCACCCTGTTTGTGGTACATTGGCGCCACTACAGATGCCAGCAGGTTACGATAGGCCCTGGCATAGAATGCATCTTTTGCCGTATAGCCGAAACCGTAGTCTTTCTGATTTTTCAGTTTAGCATCCAGCCATTTAAATGATCCCAGTAGCTTAGCTTCGTATACAGGGTCAATCCTTTGCTGCTGGCTGATATTTACGAGGAGATTTACCAGCTCCCATTGGTCTTTTATAGCGGCATCCTTGATTTTATATTTATCAAGCCTGGCTCTTGCTCCATTAAAATCACGCTGCATATAGGCAACATAGGCGGCGCTTACCCGCCACAGGTCAGGGTCTTTAACTTTACCTTCAGCAGCCACGCTATCAGCAAAACGTTGTAAAGTGCCGATGTACCTGTTATAATTGAATTTATCGTTTACATCTGAAAACCACCAGTCTCCGCCAAATCCGCCCCAGCCCATGGCAATACCAACACTGTCTACTTCCTTGTTGATACGCGGTGTCATGTAACTCGCTTCCAGCTTATTAATTTCTCTGCTCAGCAAAATATTCATGGATGGAGAGGCAGGGTCCAGCTTATAAACTGTTCTGAGTCCACTAATATCAGAGAAGGGGTCAGACATTCCGAAAATGGCCGCTACATTGGCTTTTTCGTGATCATCTTTACATAATGGATATACATCTTTGGCGCCGGTATTCGTCCACATGATATTGGTATAACACATCTGTCTTAATCCAGGTGCATGATCAAATACTTTTGAAAAGAGATAGGCACTGGTAGTCGTATCTTTCAAACGCAGCAGGGCACCGGCTTTCAGCGCCAGTGATTTATTGTATATCAATGAACCGTCATCGTTCTTCGCAAAATTCTTATCAAATCCTTCAATGGTTTCATGGTACATTTTGCGGTAATGTGTCAGGCGAAGCAGCTGAAACTGATAACGCTCCCGGATACTTTTATCTTTTACGCCGGCAATGAGTTTAGTTCCTTTAGAATACAGCTCAGACATTGGTTTGCTGTTATCCACCGGATCAGCCCATGGGTCGCTGTTGAAAACAAATGGCTCACAGTTTTTTGCAAAATCAAGGTAGCGGGCAGCCTCTTTATTCTTTGTCAGGTACATCGCAAAAGTATTGCTGCGGGCGCTGTCAGCCAACGTACAATTGCCACCTTTCTCGCTGCAGTCGGCAATTTGCGCTATCTGATCAGCACTGAAATTATAGATATACCTGTAAACGTCTTTCTCCGTTACCGACTTGTCATTCGCATATTTCAGCCATTCTGCCGTATTGGTTACGTCCTCCTGGGGAGTGGCATCATCATAGAAATTAGCCAGCGATGTAAAATAAAACGGTTCGTACCCCTGCCCTTTCAGATAAGGATTATAATAAGAAAGGTAATAGTCGTAAGGGTCTGGTTCGGGGCCGCAGGAAAGGGTGTAGATAATATTTCCGAACAGTACAGCTAAAAAGCTAATTGAAAAGACGATAAATTTTTTGTAGTTCATTCAAAGGAAATTTTTGCAGGGTAACCGCATCAAGATGATAAAAAACAACTACCGGATCATAATCTTGTCGTTGTCTGGATATCAATGCTGCAGCGGATTCCAGCAGTTCAGGGGAAGTGGTTTCTCTTCTTAATTCATCCCCTTTGCGGAGCAGGTATCCGTTGTACAGCGTATCTTTTTTAACAATAAATAATTGCTTGCCCTGAGGTAAAAACAAACTTTTGTCCTGGAGTTCAGCCGTTCCGATATTCCGCAGGATCCCCTTGTAGGCATTCTGCTGAAAATATACAGTCCATTCAAACAGTGGCAATGCGATGTCCAAAGTTAAAGGATATTCTGAAATACGGTCTTTTCCGATATAAGATTGTAAGGTGGCCAGGTCTAAAATAGAATTATGGTCACCGGGTTTCCGGAGGTCGCCCATATTGTAGCACATCAGCAAACCTTTATCTACAGGAGGTATACCGCTGCCTGTTACAAATTTCACCTGGTGCATACGGATGGTAGCGGAAACTTTTTTACCATGGAAAAACGGCTGAAGCTGCAGATAACGTAAATACTGAAAATATTTGTCCTTGCTGGTTTTGGTCCAGTCGCAATCGATTTGTATTTCGGGTATTTTTTCAGGTAGATGCTTACAGAGATTTTCCAGCAATGAAGCTGTTTTTGTAGCAAGAAGATTTATAGCGGAGGAGTCCTGCGTTTTGTCCCATATGGTGTTCATCAGGAAGATGACCGGTACTACTTCCGTCTTTTCCGGTAGTGGTGCCTGCTGCTGAAAGATGGCCACAGGTACCGGGGCGCCGCTTACCTCATCCGGCGATACATCAAACATTTTTATATATAACCGCTGTGCGGGCAGCTCCCGCAAATAATGCAGTTCACTGCTGTCATTGGTCCAGGCCTGCTTCCAGAAATAAAATGCTGGCGTAACCACACGTGGCCCCGGTTGTTTGCAGGCGGCTGCACACAGTAACAGACTAACAAAAAGCAGGATATGTCGCATATAACAATGGTAATGGGGAGATGATCCACCGGAAATTAAATCAGCAACCGGCCACAGATGATTCCGGTGGCGATGGCTGCATTCAGCGATTCGGCGCCGCCCAGGCGTGGAATCGTGATCTGATGGGTAGCCGCTGCAATAGTGGCTTCCGTCAGTCCCCTGCCTTCATTGCCTATCAGAATAATGCCTTCTGTGAGTTTGGAGAAGCTGGTAATATCTTTACCATGGAGGGTTGCCGCGTAAGATGGTAATTCGGTCTGTGCCAGGTAAGCAGGTATATCCGTTTCGGATATACGAACACGGGCAATACTGCCCATAGTAGCTTGTATAGTCTTCGGATTGTAGACATCCACACAGTCAGGGGAACAAACGATATCCCTGATCCCGAACCAGTCGGCTATACGAATAATGGTCCCCATATTGCCCGGGTCCTGGAGGTTTTCCAGTGCCAGCGCTACCTGTCCCTTGCCTGGTAAGGACTCATTGGCAGGAGGCATGTCCAGCAAAGCCATGGCTTTATGTGGTGTTGTCAGCGCAGATAACTGTTTCAGCATATGATCATCCACTTCAACAACCTGCACCGCCACCTTATCAAGCAACGACGCATGCTGTGCCAGCCAATCGGCAGTTGCATAAACGGCCTTCACCGACATCCCCGCCTGTAACAGTTCTTGCACAATCTTGTCACCCTCTGCGATATACTGGCTGGATTTTTGACGGTTTTTTTTGTGCTGTAATGATTGAATATATTTAATTTGCGCTTTTGACAACATGGGCCCAAACCTACACGATTTCTTTTAACTAGCCAAGAACAGGCCGTGTAGTACTCATGTCAGCATTTCTTTAAAAAATTATTAATACTGTTTTCGCCCGTGATGCAGCCGCCGCAAAATTTAAGGACATCCCTGCTGAAATGCTTGTTGCTACTGGCTGTAATATTGACGTTGGGCGCCTGTTCCAATACTAAATACCTGCAAAGTAACCAGTCGCTGTACGTAAGCAATAAAGTTAATGTCAAGGGAGATATGCTCACCTCAGAGAAACAGGATATCAAAAGCGCAATATCCTCCAAATCCCTGATGGTAGAACAACCCAACTCCAAATTACTGGGTACCCGCATCAAAGTCTGGCTCTATAATCAGAAATACAACGAAAAAAAGTCTAACTGGCTTTGGAATATAGTACTGTCCAAACGTAACCTGGAAGAACCTTCCATCTACGATACCACCAAAACAAAAGAGGCACTGAGCCGAATGACCAGCTACCTCCGCAACCAGGGCTATTTCTACGCTTCTGTCACTGTTGATACGATTACCAAAAGCCATAAAACCAGCACCATATATAATGTCAATACCGGCCGCAACTTCGTGATAGACCATATCACCTACAACGTACCGGATTCCAACATTATGAAAGTGGTAAAGGCACATGAAAACCTTTCCCTCATCCAGAAAGGAAGCACTTTTAAGGCATCTACCTTCAGCAGTGAAAGGGAAAGACTCACCCGTATCATCAAAGATGCCGGCTACTACAAGTTTAACAGGGACGCCATAGAATTCAGTGTAGATACCCTGAATAAAGCACTCTTCAAAAACCCGTTAAACCCATTTGATGGTATCGTCAACATCTTCAATGAAAATAAAGGCCGCGAAAAGCCTACCATGAACGTGGAAGTCATTGTCAAAAACCCGGAAGACAGCCTGGATGGCACCGAATGGCAGAAATATTTTATCCGCCATATCTATGCCTACCCCGACTACCCGATAAACGGCAACCCGAACGACACCTCCTTCAAAGAAGATAACCGGAAGTATATCACCATCCGTCAGCACCAGGAAATGCTGAAGCCTAAAATCCTTTCTAAATCTATCCTGCTAAGGCCGGGAGAAGTATACTCCCTCCAGCAGTATAACAATACGATCAATAAACTATACGACCTCGGCCTGTGGCTGTTCGTAACACTGCAATACAAGGAATCCAAAGACACCACCAACAGCCTCGATGCCTACCTGTTCCTCAGCCCACGCAAAAAACAGGAATTCGGCCTCAACTTCGAGGTAAGTAACAGCTCCGACTACCTCCTGGGTAGTGGCGTGAGCCTGAACTACAGGCATATCAACCTGGGCAGGTCTGCTACCCAGTTCGGATTCAGTCTGAATACAGGTATTGAGCTGATCAAAGATCAAAACAATAAATGGGCCCTGCAGTCTAAGGAATTCGGTGGCGAAATAGGCTTCACCTGGCCACGCTTTGCGCTGCCTTTTAACATTCATCAGAACCCACGTTCCAATGTTAAAACCAGGCTGACACTGGGCGCCAACTACCTCTCCCGTATCAATAAATTCGACATCACCAGTATTAACCTCTCCTATGGTTACGACTGGAACTCCAGCGCCTACAGACGCTGGATCGTACGTCCGTTTACGTTAAACTATGTGGGGGTAAATCTCAATCCGGGGTTTAAAGACTCCATCGTAGACCCTAACCCTTACCTGAAGCGCAGCTTCGAACCCGCGCTCATCGGAGGAGAAAACTTCTCTTATATCTACAGCAATAACGATCTGTTGCACCAGCGCCACTATACCTATTTCCGTATCAACTTCGAAGAATCCGGTTTGTGGCTGAATGGTATCAATAGCCTGATCAGCGCCGCTACCAATCATAAATCCGACCTGGAATCCATCACCAAAGTGAGCATTTCCAACTTTGTCAAAGTAGAGGCAGATTACAGGCATTACTGGAAACTGGGCCAGCACAGCAGCCTCGCTACAAGAGCCTATGCCGGTATCGGTATCCCTTACAGCTATTCGCAGGTATTGCCCTACATCCGCCAGTTTACCGCCGGCGGCCCCAACAGCATCCGCGCATGGCGACTCCGTACCCTGGGCCCTGGCTCCTATAAAGACAGCTCCGCCACCGCACAGATCTTCCCGGACCAAACCGGTGATATGAAACTGGAAGGTAATGTGGAATATCGTTTCGATCTGCTGCGTATGTTCGGTGGTACCATCAACCTGAAAGGTGCCACCTTCCTGGATATGGGTAACATCTGGATGATCAAGCCCGACCCAACCCGCCCCGGCTCTGAATTCCGCTTCGATCAACTCTATCACGATATCGCCATGGGCACCGGTGCCGGTCTGCGACTGGATTTCTCTTTCTTCCTGATACGCCTCGACTGGGGAATTCCCCTGAAAGTACCTTACTTCACCGGTAATAAAAACGGCTGGTACCTCAGCCAGTGGGACCTCGGCAGCGGCAGCTGGCGAAGAAGTAACATCATCTGGAACATAGCTATAGGCTATCCTTTCTAATCTATATTTTTCGACAACCGCACAAAGGGCGGAACAAAAAACCCAATAGCGAAGCTATTGGGTTCAAAAAATATATAGACTTTATAAAACTATCCTTCTTTCTTCACACTATGCTGTGCAATAAATTCATTGATATCCACTGCATCTTCCAGCTTAAACTCCCCGATACGGGTACGGCATAAGCTGCTCATATAGCCACCAACACCCAATGCAGCGCCAAAATCGTTCGACAGTGAGCGGATATAGGTTCCGGTACTGCACACAACCCTGAAATGCACTACCGGCATTTCAATTTTAGTGATTTCAAATTCTTTGATCGTCACCTTTCTTGGCTCTACCACCACTTCTACCCCCTGACGTGCGAGCGTGTAAATAGGTACACCATTTTGTTTGATAGCAGAATGTATCGGCGGTAATTGCATAATCTCACCTGTAAACTGAGCAGTAGCAGCTTTGATGGCTTCTTCTGTCAGATGGCTGGTATCTTTGAAATTTTCAGGTTCAGACTCCAGATCATAGGTAGGCGTAGTAGAACCGAGGGTAAAAGTGCCCGTATATTCCTTTTCCTGAGCCTGGTATTCGTTAATTTTTTTAGTCATTTTACCTGTACAGCAAATCAGCAGCCCGGTTGCCAGAGGGTCAAGCGTGCCCGCATGCCCGGTTTTAGCTTTGGTGGTATTTCTGATCTTGCGTACAACATCGAAGGAAGTCCAGGTCAGTGGCTTATTTATCAGTACCACCGCCCCTTCCTGGAATTTGTTCTTTTCTTCTGTTTGCATTTTGCAAAGATAGCTTTAAGCATTCAGCTTTCAGCTTTGTCTTTTTTTACCTATTTTCACGGAATTTTCAAACTATGTCGTTACAACATCATAAAGACGCAAAATTACGTTACCAGCAACAGGTAGATAATTCCCGCGACTATGTGCTGCCCTTCATCCAGCAGGAGTTTCCAACTATGGAAGGCCTCCGCGTAATGGAAGTAGGTTGCGGCGAAGGCGGGGTATTAACTCCTTTTCTGGAAAAGGGCTGCCAGTGTGTAGGCGTAGATCTGATGCCAGGCAGAATTGCACTGGCAGAAAGCTATCTGGGCGACTACACCGCTACCGGTCAGTTAAAGCTGATCGCTAAAAACATTTATGATGTTGATTTTCTTGGAGAGTTTCAGAACTCATTCGATGTAATCATCCTCAAAGATGCCATTGAACACATACCGGATCAGGAGAAGATTATTGGTCATATGAAGCAGCTGCTCAGTCCCCGTGGCCAGATATACTTCGGTTTCCCACCCTGGTACATGCCTCATGGCGGTCATCAGCAGATCTGTGAAAATAAATTCCTGAGCATGGTCCCTTATGTACATCTGCTCCCAAGGCCGATCTACAAAGGTATTCTCAAAGCTTTCAAAGAAGATGAAAGCACGATCATTGACCTTATGGAAGTTAAAGACACCGGTATCTCTATAGAAAGATTCGAAAGAATTGTTAAAAATACCGGCTATAAGATCACACAACGCCGATTCTATCTCATCAACCCGATATATAAATATAAATTCGGCGTAAGCGCAAAACAACAATGGAAGCCAATCGCGGTCATTCCATACTTCAGGGATTTCCTTACCACCTGCGTTTACTACATGATAAAACCTAATTAATAAAAAGGCCTCTACTTGGTAGAGGCCTTTAATTTTTTTAGCTGTTCCAGATTTCCCAGGCCGCTTCTGCCTGCATAATCAGCATCTCATGCCCATTCTTGATAACAGCACCTTTATCTGCTCCCTTCTGCAAAAACAGCGTCACTGGCGGGTTATACACCAGGTCATACAGTAAATGCCTATCGGTAATATATTCGTAAGGTATCGGCGGACAAGCATCCACATTCGGGTACATACCCAGCGGGGTGGTGTTGATAATAACCGTATTGAGCGCCATTGCTGCCTCCCCGATAGCGGAATATGGCACCGCGTTTTCACCCGCCTGGCGGCTTACCAGTGTATAAGTGATATTCAGTTGCTTCAGCGCATACATTACCGCCTTGGCAGCACCACCGGTGCCAAGTACCAGCGCATGTGTATGATGTGGCTGCAGTAAAGGTTTCAACGAATTGGTAAACCCTATGACATCGGTATTGTAGCCTATCTTTTTACCATTTTCAAAACGGATACAGTTTACTGCCCCTATTTCCTTCACAGCGTCGCTAAGCTCGTCCAGGTAAGGCATTACTACTTCCTTGTAGGGAATGGTAACATTCAGGCCGGCAAAATCCGGGTGTTGTGTCAGTAAAGTTGGGAAGATGTTGATATCCGGAATAGAAAAATTATCGTAGAAGCAATTACTGATATTTTCTTTAGAGAATTTTTCCGCGAAATATCCTTTGGAGAAGGAGTGACTAAGTGGATAGCCAATAAGGCCGTAGATTTTCATACTGTAAAGACTTAACGGATGACGGAAAAACGTGCATAAACAGATAGGGATTTTGTTGTGCAACAAAATCCCTACTATGAAAATTAATTACATTCAATGATTATTCCTTGTCCAGGAACAGCTGGAAAGTATCACCGCGCAGTCCTACGCGCATAGCTTCCAGAGAAATTACTTCATAAGGTGCGAGGTTACCCAGGTTGGCGTTACAGCCTACCAGCTCCAGGAAGTACAGCTGCTGTGCTTTCTGAGGAGCTTCCCAAATGATTTTTTCCGCAGGGATCTGTGTCAGGATTTCCTGTACCAGACCTTCACGAACTTCTCCCGAACCACGGTAGATACCCACGTTTCCGCTTTCGCGTGCTTCCGCAATAACATAGGTAGCACCGGCAGAAAGTTCTGCACTCATTAATTCGATCCATTTGTAGGGAGGAATAATGTGCTCTGCATCTTTAGAACCTACTTCGCTGAATACAGTGGCTATTTTAGCCATTTTTTCAATGTAACCGCATTTCTCGGCATGAGGAATGATAATAGAGCCATCGGAAACTTCTACGTGCTTGATGCCATAGTCCTCACAAACCTTGATATAATCATCAAACTGGTTGCGGATCAGGAAAGCCTCAAATAAGGTACCACCAAAATATACAGGGATATTGGCTGCCTGATACAATTCGATTTTCTGACGGAGGTTAGGCGTAACGAAAGAGGTCCCAAATCCCAGCTTTACTATATCCACGTACGGCGACGAGGCAGACAAAAAATTACGAGCTTCTTCCAAACTTAACCCCTTATCCATGACCATGGTGAGTCCGTGTGTACGAGGTTGCTGAGTCCTTTCCGGGATTTGTGTCAGATTAAAATTCATTTGCAATATTTTTATCTTCTATATGGTCATTAAAACACTCAACTAATTCAGCCAGGCACTATTGGTAGGTTAGCGGGCA